>JAYTHR010000416.1:0-11296 GCA_043732425.1 Bdellovibrionales bacterium | reverse complement strand
AAAGTCACCGATTGGTAAACTTTTGTGATGCCCGCGAATATCGAATAAAATAACCTGATGGGTTTTCGCAAAGTGCTCGACTTGCAAATGCCAATGATTCATTAAGCACGCAATACCATAAATAAAAACTAAGGGCTCACCTTGACCACGGACTTCATAATAAATAGGCGTGCCGTCGAAAGAAATAAATGACCCGGCTTTTTTTTCGACAAACTGTGGTTGTTCCATCATCTTATAATGCTCAATTCAATAATCGTTGAATTTATCTTTAACCGATCTCCATCTTGTATCGGGTGTTGATCAAAAAAGTTAGAGTTAATTGTGGCCCGTTCGCCGCATAAATTTTCTAAATAACACTGATCACCCACTTGAAAAAACTGCCCCACGGTTCTTGGCGCCTGCGGATCTTTTAAATGAATATCAAGATTTCCATGACCTAAGACCCGTGGTCCGTAGCTTAAAGTTATGAACTCGTCACTTTGTGGGCCCTGCACAAAAGCCAGGCTGATTGGGTTTAAAAAAAAGAAGGTTTTCGACTCTTTCTGAATTCCGGGGTTATCCTTTAACCACTGTATAAGGCCCTCTTGCCAGCTTTCATAAAGATGACTTTCCTTTAAAACGACTCGAAATGCCGTTCGACCCAAATGAAAGACTAAACCGGGAATTAGCGATATTCGCGCTTGTTCTTTGGTGCCAACAAGCGCCTTGGCCGGAGCTAAACATTCGAAATACCATGACATTTTTGAATCAAAATCAAGAACTCCATGCTGCTCGGCCATCATCATGTCTGCGAAGTTCAAAAATTCCATCTGGCGCCCAACAACAAGCCCTTTTTTCAAAGTGATTTTCTTCCCTTTATTGGGCCCGTCCAGAACTTCAAACTGCAGTCTCATAAACTCATAATAAGGGCCCCAAACAGGCCTTGTCCAGTCCTAGCTAAGATGTTAGACCTACTAAACATTTTAAAGTCATCCTTGCTCCACCAATGTAGGTCGGGGCTTTAACCGAAGGGAAATTTATGGAACTTAAGCCAGAACTTAAGCGACCGTATGAGGTCGTCATCATCGTTCACCCGGACACGTCTCTTGAAGAGCAAAAAGAACTTTTCAAGAAAAACAAAGCCACAATCGCAAACTATAAAGGGACCGTGCACTCTTTAGAAACTTGGGGAAAAAGAACTTTAGCGTCGCCCATCGGCAAGTTAAAGAAAGCCATTTTCTTTCACTCAGTTTTTGAGGCCGGACCACAAGCCATCACTGAGCTTGAGCGTACCATGCACATCAACGACAAAGTTTTACGCTACATGCATACGAAGTTAGATGAGCGCGTATCTCCGTTAAAGCATATCGAAGCTTTTAAAAAAGGATTGCAAGATTCAGCCGCTCGTGAAAAAGAGCGCGAAGCAAAATCAGCTCTTCGTAAGCAAGCAGCGATGCATTCACGATCAGACCGTGGAGACCGCCCGGATCGCCCTGAGCGTTCAGAGCGTTACGAAAGAGACGAACACTAATTACAAAGTAAAGATTAAAAGCAAAGATTTGAAAGACGGTTCCTTTGATCAGCTTAGCAGATAAAAACAATCAGAAAAAAGTTTTGCTCTTGGCGCTAACAAGCGTCGTGATGGCGACTTTTTTTTCTTTTTTAGGAGCTCCGTTTTTACGAGCTTTATCTGTGACGGCAAAATCAAAAATTTTTTGGTTTGCAGGAATTTTATTAACAACGGCTTTGTTGATTGCAGGTCTTACGTTAACTTCAGTTTACATCGGTGCCATTTGGATGACTCTGGGCACTTATCAGGAACTTGAAAAACGCGGGGTCACCTGGAAAATTTCAGGATTAGCTTCTTTAGCTATGGGTTTTTTGTTTGCAGCGGTAACTTACGAAGTGATGTCTAAGTTTTTTAACGGCCAAGCATTGATGGCCGAACTGTTACAGCCCTTGCTAGATACAATGAATAAAGCTTTTCCTGACTCACCAACTGAACTTTCTGTCCTGACAAGCTATGTCCCAGGTATTTTTATTGCGACCCTTTTTGTTGCCTTAGCCATGGGATTTATGCTGGAAGTACGAGTCAGCCAATTATTCCAGATACGCCACTCTAAAGTGGCTTCTGGCCTCAAGTGGTTAGAGTTTCGACTTCCCGACATTTTTATTTGGGTTTCTTTATTTGCAGGACTTTTTAGTCTGGTGAATGTGAATCAACCCATTTTGCAGAAGATCAGCATTAATGTTGTTATCGTTTCAGCGGTTGCTTTCTTTTTTCAAGGAATAAGCGTACTGGAATTTTTATCCCGAGCCTTCCGATTCGGACCCATTTCAAAAGCGATTATGTATACTTTAGTAATCTTACAATTAGCACCGGCCGTTGTCTTAGTTGGGTTAATCGATTACTGGGTAGATTTTCGAAAAAGACTACGAAAAAAACTTAAAGCTTCTTAGAGGCTAAAAAAATTAAAGTGAGGATATTATGAAAGTTATATTACAAAAAGATGTTAAAGATTTAGGAAAAGTTGGCGATCTAGTGAACGTTTCTTTGGGCTTTGCACGAAATTTATTATTTCCGCGCAAACTGGCCGTTGAAGCAACCGAAACAAAGGTTAATGAGTACAATCATTTAAAACGCGTGGCTGAATCTAAAAAGAAAAAAGCTTTATCTGAGAGACAAGCGTTTTTAAATAAAATCAAAGGCACAACAGTGACCTTTAAATTAAATGCCGGCGAAAACGATAAGCTTTTCGGAACAGTGACGAACGCTGATATTTCTAAGCAATTAGAAAAAGCAGGGTTTTCTGTAGACCGTCGAGACATTCATCTTGAAGAGCCTATTAAAGTTCTAGGAACACACAAGGCAACTATTCGCTATGCTGAGAACCTAGAAGCCGCTATTCAAATAGCCGTTGAGCGCGCTTAATATTTCGTAAAGGCATAAATTAAGAAGCAAATTTGACAACACTTTGCTAATAAGGGACTCTCTCCAGAGTCCCTTATTTTTTATGGAGATCACAATGAAAATATTTTTTCTAGCTCTATCAACCTTCGTCAGCTTAACTTCATTTGCCCGGATCACCGACCAGCAAGCTCAAATTAAAGTGGTCGAAAAAAAAATAGAAATATCCGTAAACCCGGGGTTCCACTTAAATAAAGAAGCTCCTGCATCAGTGCAGTTTAATGATTTAAAAACGGATATCAAGCCAAACTCAAAAACAGAAAAGCTAATCACTTTTTTAACGCCCGACGGAGCGAAAACGGCAAAGCTTAAATTTTATGTGTGCGATGATAAAAAAACGGCGTGCGAGCTTCACGAAGAAGATGTTTCGCTTGTGAAAACAAAGGCGGATCCTCCGGCAACAACAAACCAGAACAAAAAAACGAATACCGTAACACTGTTAAAATCGGGTCAACCCACGTTATTGATGTTCTCGGCGCCGTGGTGTCCTGCTTGCATTCGCATGAAAACTGAGACCTACACGCAAAAAAATGTTCAGCAGGAATTAAAAAAAGTAGCCCAGCAACAAATTAATATCGATCTACCCGAAAACTATGAGTTAGCTGAAAAATTTCACGTCAAAGCAATTCCAACCGCTATTTTAGTTAGTCAAGACGGTGAGGAAATGATGCGATGGCTTGATTTTCAGTCAGCAACCACTTACGCACCCGAACTTCGCCAAAGTATGAAGTCATTTGTCGCCGCCGCGACGTTAGAAAAAAAAGCAAAGTCTGGAAACGAAAGTGCGATCACCGAGTTAGGTATGCGTGCTTATAAATCCATGAACTGCGAAGAGGCCATGCGGTGGCTTTCGCTAAGCAATAGCGCCAGAAATAAAAACTATAAATTGGCCAGCGAAGTTAGCTGTGCTGAGGAAAAAGCGGGCGAAGATCAAAACGCATTTATTTCAACTTTAGAAAAAAGCTCGACATTAACAACTTCGGAAATTGATCAGGTGCGGTGGTCTGTTGATCTTATCGAAAAGCTAAAAGATCAACACGCTGACAACGCACTGGTGCTGAGAAAAGCAAATGTCGTTTTAGGAAAAATTGAAAAATTATTAAGTCAGCCAAAGCAAGCTAAAGCGCAGTTTGCTGCAAGTACTTTTGGGGATACAGGCGGCTTCGAACTTGAAGAATTACATCTGATCAAATCTAGAGTGTACGAAGCTCAAGATAATAAAGTTGAGACTGAAAAATCGAAGCAAAAAATAATTAAGATGATTTCTACGCGACAAATTTCGACAGCAAAACCTGGCGAAATGTTGATGGCGATTTCTTACTTGCGAAATGCCGGCGAAACAGCTCAAGTTAATAAATGGTATCAGCAGCTAATCAGTAAGAATCCTAAGACGTATGTCTACTACGAAAAATACGCGCGCTATTTGCTGAAACAAAAAAGCTATCCGGCAGCACTAGGATACATTAATCAAGCCTTCCCTTTTGCTGAAGGTAACGAACCTCAGTTGTTTCTGCTGAAGGCCAAAATTCAAAAAGAAATGAAAAATACCATAGCCGCGCGCGAAACTTTAACCGAAGCCTTAAAAGTAGAGAACATTCAGCATAAAAAATATAGGAAAGTTTTGGCGCAGGTGGAAGAATTGAAAAGTCAGTTAGCTACTGACCACGCTCGGGACTAATTCCGTAAAACACTTCGTCTAAATAAATTAAAAGACACTCGCGTAAGTCTTCCACGGTCATATCTTTAGGGTCAATTTCAAGGGCCCGAAGAGCTGCGAATAGCTCTGTTTCCATTGTGTTCACGTCGATATTCGTGTGATTTGCAAAGTGCTCTAGAACTCTAGCCATGGCTCGCCTCCTGCTTGCACTGGAAAAACTTACGGATAACAAACCTACTCAAAACGACCGTCCTGGCCGTTGTTAAGTTTGATTTCTAACATTAGGACACCCTTAATAAATCAAATGGTTAAACACGTTACAATGACAATTTAAAAAACTGACAAGTTTAGGCACTATGTCTAGCCCCAGAACACAGGCCTTAGGCAGGCCTTTGCGGTAGTCGTTATAAGATTAAAATGGTTTGGTCCAACATTTGGATCTAGTCGATTGGCGTAGTCTTGAACGTAAACAGGAATGCAGGTGTGTATGAAAAAAAGAAGTGGCCTTGTTCAAATCGTATTTATGCTTTCTTTAGTAATATCGACGGCGGTTTTTTCGAATTCTGCAAAAGCTAATGTCTGGGAAAATCAGAACCAATGGTCTGATGAGTGGGAACAAAAATACAAAGACTGGTTACGAACGACTCCGAACGCCCATTTTTTTTCAAAAGAAACTAACGATGACGGGACGCCCAACCCTTATTACGGAATTCGCGTCGACTGTGCGGATCTAGTTTATTCCTTACGAATTATATTTTCCTATGAAAACAAATTACCTTTTGCCATGCACAATCCGGTTCGCCCCCAAGGTCAGCTCATTACAAACAACATCAAAAGATACGACAAGTATCCTGAAGGACTGCCACGTCTGAAAGAGTATCTTCTATGGATCTACGATATTGCCAGCACGAGCTCCTTACCCTTAGATACTTATTCCGTCCCGTTTAAAGATGTTGGACCCGGTGTCATGATTGTTACGACGAAGAAGAATCACCACTCTTGGACCATTCGAAATATTTCGAAGGCAGGAAACCCAACCCTGATTTACAACTCAACGGTAGGTCGCGAAAGCGGTTTCGATGTTCAAGAAAGACAAAGTTGGCCTAATCCGTTTTGGGTGTTTGAGCCTGAAGTTGATCCGACCGATGAAACAAAAAGTATAGAGGTCTATGTTCCGGGTAGTTATGCAGGATTTCGCTACTGGAAGCCGGTTGATCAAATGAATGCGCCGGAAGCCTCGGTTCCCCGGTACAGCGAAGAGCAATTCACAGTTGGAATTGGAAAGTGGAAAGCGGCCGCTCAACAGGTTTTAGCGACCACGGTTGAAACCATGGATCAGGTTGTGTTCCGTCTTTTAAAAGATGCTTGTTCTGACTTGAAGCAACGAGTAGCAGCCGTGAATGAGGCCGAAAAATACAAATTTCTTTTGGCGCAAGCCTTAGCCAGCGGGGCAACGGCCGCAGATAACCCATATATTCAAGACCTAGAGCAAGATCATGATCGACCTTCAGACCTTCGCTGCATGTCCGGTAAAAGCTTTGATGAGTTTTCAACGCCTAGCCGCGACCGTCGTTTAACGGATGCGCTGGTACTGGCTCGAGCCTATTTCCAGCTAGGTATTAGAAAAAATGGTGAAAAAGCATTTAGCCCGAGCAGTCTGAAAGTTTTTAAAACAATTTTTCCTTACATCAGCAAATCAGCTAGCGAAGAAGCCGCTTTAGATTCTGTTCCGAAGTCAGCCGCTAATTTTTGTTCGGTGCAGTTAAACCCGCAACTTGGCTCTATTAGTTTGGCCGAAGTGAAGCGCCGTACTTTTAAGGGGTTGCTTTCTTCAAACCCAAATGATGCCATCACGGGTCGCTTTGGTTTCCCAAAAACAATGAGTGATCTTGGCGATCAGTGTCCAAGCTATGGCTTCAAGCAAGCATCGTCCGACCTTTCCCAAAGCGAGTACGAAGCGAACAGAGAAGCCTCATCATCCTTACAGGCATTATGAAAAACAGGGGACTTCAGCGCACCTTTATAATTGTCGCCGTTGTTGCCGCGGGCTTTTTTTTCTTACAAAAAAATAAGTCGGGAAATAAAATGTCTCCGGCAAGCCTTGAGTCTTTAGATTCAGAGACGCCGACTAATGCAAAACGCAAAGATGAGCCGAATATTCCGCCCGAGAAAAAACTAATTAAAGCGCTAACTGCCGTTGACCTAAAAAAGTGCGGAGATTTTCTAACTCAACAAAGTGGCAACGACTTAAACGCAATGTTCATGCAAATTAAAAAAAGATTAGCTTCTGTTGAGATTCTTGAGCTGACTGAATATCAGCTTCGAGCAAGTGATCAGCAAGAAATTATTGTTCAGCAGAACCCACGCGAAGAAAGTAAAAACCAGGTTCGGGTATTTAAAGCCGGTGATGACGGTTTCCCGGATCGACTTAAAAATTTTCCAAACAGTGACGGAAATCCTGAACAGCGACTCGAAGGAGCTTTAACCTTAGGGAAACTGATCCGAAAAATTGATAAATTTAGCTTAGTTTCTAATGACGGTGCGCAAGTTAGGCTTGAAAAACAGAATAATGAAATTACAAGAATCGACTTCACCTCGGGTCACAATCAATTAATTTGCGAAGATAAGTTGTGTGCGTGCACGACTTATTAAGTTAGATTAACTAAGAGTTAGCTCCAGGGGCAAAGTTTCTAGGTTTACCTGGCATCGGTGGCGGAGCTTGCGGCGGCGGTAGCGGTGAAACCGAAGAGTTATCAGCATCACGAAATCTATTAAATTTCGCATCGAACTGTAGCTTCACGGTACCTGTCGGACCATTACGCTGCTTACCAATAATAATTTCAGCATGACCGGCCTTGTCGGCATCATCTTTATCATAATAGTCGTCACGGTAGAGCATCATAATCACGTCAGCATCTTGCTCGATCGATCCTGACTCGCGAAGATCAGAAAGCATGGGACGACGATCTGATCGCCCCTCAACACCACGGTTTAACTGCGCTAATGCAATGACTGGAATTTGCATTTCTTTAGCAATGGCTTTTAAACTTTTAGAAATTTCAGAAACCGCGCGCTCGCGCGATTCGACTTTTAATTTTAAATCCATCAACTGAAGGTAGTCGATCATGATGCAATCTAACCCATGAGTCGCTTTAAGTCTTCGGCATCGGGCCCGAATCTCGAACGGAGAAATTCCAGATGTATCATCAATAAATAAAGGCGCTTCACTAATGGATCCTGCAGTTTGAATCAACTTTGGCCATGACGAATCTTGAATACGACCATTTCTAATTTCACCCATGTTGATTTTTGCTTCTGAAGCCAGAAGACGCATCATCACGGACTCTTTACCCATCTCGACAGAAAAATAGGCGACCGTTTTTTTCGCCCTCATCGACATATGGGCGGCAATATTTAGACTGAGAGCCGTTTTACCCATCGACGGACGAGCGGCAATAATAATTAATTCACCGGCGTGCAATCCTGAAGTCATGCGATCCAGTTCCGTAAAACCCGTTGGAACGCCCGTGACATCGGCTTTTCTTTTGTAAAGGTCTTCGATTTTTTCAACCGCAGACTTGACGATATCCATCGAGCCCACGAGCCCCGAAGAATTGTTTTGTTCGCCAACTTTTAGGATTTCACTTTCCGCAAAATCAATTAAAGACTGAACGTCGGCATAATCGGATCCGTAAGATTTTTCAATCAGTCCTGAGGATGTCGAAATCAGGCGGCGTAAAAGTGATTTTTCACGAATGATTCGGGCGTGCGAATCAATATTGGCGGCGGAGACAACCTTATCAACCAAAGTTAATAAGTATTCAGGCCCACCAATGATATCGAGTTCATTTCTAGATTGAAGTAAGTTGGTAACAGTCACCAAATCCACCGGCTGAGCCTTCATGTGAAGGTCAGAGATGGCTTTGTAAATGGATTGATTTGAAGGTTTGTAAAAATCAGAGGGATTGATCAGGTCGGCGACCTGATCGTAGGCCTCACGCTCAAGCATGAGACCGCCAAGAACTGAGTATTCGGCCTCAAGGCTTTGAGGCGGAAGTTTCTGGCTCATCTTGTCCCCTCGTTCAGATGATTAAGATTCCGTAAGAATAAGGATAGAACTACTGAGTTAAAGTAGTTGTCGGAGCTGTCATAGTCTCAATAACTTGAGCTTGAGCGCCTTTTTTTGGTTTCAATTTGTAGTTGTCGATTTTCTTTTTCAAAGTGTTACGGTTGATACCTAACATGATTGCCGTCTTTACTTGATTTCCGTTGTAAGCCTTAAGCGCTAATTCGATTAAAGGGCGTTCAACTTGCTCAAGAACGATATTATAAAGACCGTTCAACTCAACCTGAGCTTCTTTTTGTTGTTGGAAAAGAACTTCTAATTTGCTCTTAACTAATTTCTCTAAGCTGACCTGTTGTAGGTTCGCAACAAAAAGATTTTCTGAGTTGTTCAGATTCGGTGTCATAGGTTCCCTCTCGTATTTATGTTTGATTGCGGATCATACTCCGCGAGTTGTGGATAACCAAATATACTTATGTAGCTGCAAATGCAACCTCGCTTTTGATTTTTTTTGCAAAATATTTTCTGCCAACCAGCGTTCAGGCACTTGGCCGTGTGATGGGCTGTATAAAATTGTAAATTTTCTTGATAATTCATGTTGACGACAAAAATTTTCTGACCAGTCGAAGTCTTTTTCAGAACAAATAACGAATTTAAACTCGGTATTCTCATTCGAGAAATCAAGATTTTCCAACAAAAAGCTATCGGCCGCCCCGCTGTCCGGAGTTTTTACATCTAGAATAATTTTAACACGCGAATCCACGTTCTTTACGGATAAAGAACCACTCGTTTCTAAAGAAACGATGTGGCCTAGATCACATAAAATGTTTATAAGTGTGTGGACTTCTTTTTGAAGAAGCGGTTCTCCGCCCGTAATACAAATATATTTTGCGTCATAACCCTTAACGACCAGTAAAATTTTTTCAATGTCCCAAAACTCCCCTTCATTATAGGAATACTTGGTATCGCAGTAGGTACAGCGTAGATTACACGCCGTCGTTCGAATAAACACGGTAGGGTTTCCAGCGTAAGAGCTTTCACCTTGAATCGAGTAAAAAATTTCATTTATCTTAATCATCAGAGAGATAGGTTTTTGCCCGTCCCATCGACCAATGTCAAGACTGTGGCCTGGTTTCCGGGATATAACAGGAATCTGGACCTGACTCGACCTTGGTTTTTTTGCACCGAAGCGTCAGGCCTATTACATTGAAGGAATGAGTCCCTTCTTTAAAAAATTTAAACATGATGTAAAAGCAATTGCGTTTCTTGGCGCGGGTTTGTTTTTAGCGCTGGCCTTAGCTAGCTATAACCCCAAAGACCCTTCGTTCAACTCCCTAGGGCATGGATTACACACCCTGAACTATTGCGGGCTCATTGGCAGCTTTATAGCCGATTTGGTATTTCAGCTTTTAGGTTTACCCGCCTGGCTTGCGGTTGCGGGACTTTTCCAATCGGCCTATGTCAGCTTTAAGGGTGAAAACATCGAACTTAAAAATATGCGGCTTGTGTGGTTGACTCTTCTTGTGGCTTCAGCGTCCGCACTCGTCACCATTTACTGGGCGGACACTAAAATTTTCGATAATCAAGTTCATCCTGGCGGCCTATTGGGGCTGGGATTAGCCACGGGGCTCATTAAGGTTCTGAACTCAGTTGGGGCTCAAATTTTACTTTGGACCGCGACCAGCGTGCTGGTGGTGTTTTGTTTTGAAATTAGCCTTCAGGAATTTGTGGCCGCTCAAGCAGAAAATTTTTTAAAGAGTTTGAGTCGCGCGAAGAAGTCAGATTTTTTTAAAAACTGGCAGTGGCCCAAGGTCACCGAATTAAAAAAGAAATTAATCGCTAAAAAAGAAACTGCGGCGCAGTCAGAGGCAACAAAAAAAGAAGAGCCGCAAAAAATGGTTATTCCGACCCAGTTAAAATTAAAAACCAATGAAGAAATGCTTCAGGCTGAAGAAGCCCGTCATTCGAAAAACAATGTTGAAGCTGAAGACGATGGTGAAACAGACGAGGTGGCCGTATCTTCTTACGAGCCCGTCCCAAGAAGAAAAGTTGTGCTTCCCGCAAAGACAACTCCACGCAAGGTTGAGAACTGGGTGATGCCAAAACTTTCTTTGCTTGAAGATCCGCCGCTCACGCGAATTAAGGTGGACGAGAAAGAAATCCGTCGTAAGGCTGAAATTACACTAGAAAAACTAAAGCAATTTGATGTGAATGGCCAAATCGTTGCCGCGAAGCCTGGGCCCGCAGTCACCATGTTTGAGTTTAAACCGAACGTGGATGTGCGCGTGAATAAAGTGACCGAGCTAGCCGACGACTTAGCCCTGGCATTATCTGCGGAATCTTTGCGGATCATTGCGCCAATTCCTGGCCGCGATGTGATCGGAATTGAAACTTCGAACACGCACCGAGAAACAGTTTACTTAAAAGATTTATTAGCGGATGAAATGTTTTGGTCTGAAGATGTGAAGCTTCCAATCGCATTAGGAAAACAATCTAATGGCGAACCCCGCATTGTTGATCTTCGCAAAATGCCTCACCTTTTGATTGCGGGAACCACGGGTTCTGGAAAATCAGTATTTACTGTGGCTACTATTACGGGTTTTTTATTTCGGCACTCTCCGAAAACACT
>JAYTHR010000415.1:0-11296 GCA_043732425.1 Bdellovibrionales bacterium | reverse complement strand
AGCCAACGTGGTCTAACTTACAAGGAACTTTCAAAGCATCTGGTTTTTCCAACAAAGAAACCGTTGTTAGGGAAGCGGGGTTTCTAGACTCGATCGATTTTTTTAAGTAATTCATCGTGATTCCAGTATCCACAATGTCTTCCACTAAAATAACATGTTGTCCTTCGATCGGAGACGAAAGATCCAAAGTGACTTTAACTTCACCTGACGATGTCGCGCCATTGTAGCTAGAAACTCCGAAAAATTCGCAGGTTATGTCGGTATTAATGTGCCTGATTAAATCGGAATAAAAAACAAATGAGCCCTTCAAAACGCAAATGGCCGTTACTTTTTTATTTTTAAATTTTTCGGTCAATAGGGCTCCAATTTCGGCTACTTTTTTCTGAATTTTTTCTTCCGAAATATAGGTGGATAATTTGAGATTTTTTGCGTTCATAAGAAGCTCCTTGCCGCTAAAATACCTAAATAAAAAGGTAGAATCAGGCTCCATTCAAGCTTGTTTCTGCTCTCCAGTAAAGCTCTAACAGCTTTTAGCGCGTGTTTAAATGCGGTGCACTTTATTTAAGATCGGGCTCGAGGATTATGACAAATTTGCTTTTCTGAGCATTAAAATCAATGGAATTTAAAATTTGAAAGGGAGCCATGGTTAAGTTGACCTTTTCGGCACTAAAATTTTGGCGATTCACGGTGTCGATCATGAAGAAAACGGCCCCTTTTGGAAGATCGAATTCGGCCGGAAAATTTTCGCGACTTTGATGACTGACTCGACTGACGACAACGGATCCATGAATCAAGTTGGCCTCTATCGATTTGACTTCATAAGAAACTGTAAGTCCGATCATTTGAGAACTATCTTCGCTGACTGTTCCGGACACGTTTGTCTCTGTCTGCCCGGCAGAGACTTTTTTATCGACCGTTTTTAAGTACTGCATTACGGAATCGCCGCGCTTTTTGTAATTTAAAAGAATCCCGGCAGAGTAATCCTGAAGATTTTGAAACTGCCCCAGCCGAGAACTTTCGGCAACCCATTTTGCTAGAACTTCCGCTGAGATTTCCGCGTAGATTAATCGAAATGAAGCGGCTGAAGGATCCAAATTACTTTCTTTTGAATCTGCTGTTTTTAATGCCGTTGCTTTATCAGAATCTGCAGCCACTTTAGCTGGAGACGCTTGCGGCAGGGCACTGAGCGCCTGGTTAGCGGCCGAAGTATCAATCGCAATTTCTTTGTTCGTCAAATCACTTAAGTTCTCATTTTGGTCTGCAGAATTTTTTTCCGCCGTCGCCGTCGAATTTAAAGCGGCAGTTCCTGCAGCCGGTGTCGTAATAGGCTTCGTACTTTTACTAGCGGCTTGAAATTTTGTTAATTTCTGAGCCCACTGCGGAGTCGATCCGCTATGTATCATGTAAGAACCAAAAAGTGCCGCTACAACGACAAGAAGTAATGCTTGCAGTATCAAGCTTTCGGAAAACTTCTTGGAAAAAGATTTTTCTTTCTTTTTAAACGTTTGCATATTGACGCCACACTGAGCGCAATATTGGTCTTCGGGTTGTGCAAAACCACAGCGTGGGCAATGAATGATCATTTGAAATTTATTCCTTACCTAACTCTAAGCGATTCTGTCTTGACGCACAAATTTTCGAAATTTAGGATAAGACGAAGGTCTAGGACCTACAGACAGGAAAAATAGCATTGCAAGAACATATTCCGGTTTTACTGAATGAAATTGTCGACTCTTTTTCATCATTGAAGCAAAAAAAAAATCTGATCTATTTTGACGGCACATTTGGTCGCGGTGGACATTTTCGAGAAATTCAAAAGAATTACTCACTGCGGAAGTCTTACATCGCTGATCAAGACACGGCCGCAATTGAAACGGCGAAGAAAGAATGGGCTTCGCTTATTTCCTCGCAGCAGCTAGAAGTCCACCACAAAAGTTTTTTAGAATTTGCGCAGCAAAACACTGAAAAACTGGATTTAATCTTACTAGATTTAGGTGTCAGTTCTCCGCAATTAGATCAGGCCGTGCGCGGTTTTAGTTTCAATAAACAAGGTCCCTTAGATATGCGGATGAACCAAACTGCGGAAAAATCTGCGGCAGATTTAATTAATCATTTATCTCATGATGAGCTCATGGAAATTTTTAAAACCTATGGTGAAGTTCCTAACCCATTTCATGTGGTAAAAGCCATCGTGCAAGATCGAATTTTAAAACCGTACACTACTACTTTAGAATTAGCTGGACTGATCGAGCGTGTTGAAGGTTGGAAAAAAAAAGGTTTTCATCCGGCCACACAGTACTTCATGGCCCTTCGTCTTGTCGTCAATCAAGAGTTAGAAATTTTAGAGGAAGCTTTACCGCTTTTAATCGATCAAATGCAAGACGGAGGTCTGTTTTCTGTCATAACTTTTCATTCGCTGGAAGATCGAATTGTGAAAAATATTTTTAAAGATGATGAAAAAGGTTTTTTAGTGAATAAAAAAGTGATTGTGCCCACGGAAGAAGAATGTAGAATTAACGTCAGGGCACGCAGCGCTAAATTGCGGATTTTTCAAAAAGGCCAGAAGCCTGAAAAGCCGGACAAGTTTGCGCTGAGACGGGCCCAGCGTGCTTAGTATGAGCCCGCAAAACTGTACAGAATGTACTGAGGATATTATGAGCTCAAACAATATTCGGCAATTAAAGCCCTTTCTAAGTTTATTAATCATCATCGCGACACTGCTGGGTTTAGTTTTTATCAAGATGGAAGAGCGTCGTCTTTCTTACGCTGTGCTGAAATTAACTCGGGAATATAAAAAATCGAATGAATTCACGCGGCAGAAAGAAATTTCCCTGGCGAAGCTTTCGCGCCCGCAATTAGTTGAAAATGTAGCAACGCAAAAACTAACACTTCGGAAAATTAAACCCGCACAAATTATAAATTTAGCGGCGCCGCAGGCATTGGCCCAGAATAAAATTCAAGCTAAGAACATGGGAAATCCTTGAAGTCTAAAATTATAACCCTTTTCGGTGTTGTTTGCTTTTTGTGGCTGTTGCTTTTGGGGCGTGCGGCCTACCTTCAGTTCCTGCCGCAAGATAAATTAAACCACCTTCAAGAAAAGCAGTTCCAGACCGTGGTGACCTTGCCGTCACGGCGCGGTGCCATCGTCGACACCAACAGTAAAGAGCTGGCGATGACGTCACCGGCGTATTCACTTTATGCGGATCCTAAAATTATTGAAAATAAAAAAGTGATCGCTAAAAAATTAGCAAAAATTTTAAATCAAAACAATTCTGCATCACTGTATTCTAAAATGAGAAGTAATAATAAAAGATTTGTTTGGCTCGAGCGTTTAGTTTCGGCTTCCGAAGCCGAAGAAATTCGTACTCTAAATATTCGCGGCATTGGTTTAGTTGAAGAATGGAAACGGGTTTATCCGAATGATCAGTTGCTGTCTTCAACGCTGGGATTCGTGGGTAAAGAAGGTCAGGCGCTTGAGGGCATTGAGCTTCATTACGATTCTATTCTTAAAGGTGAAAAGAAAAAAGTGACGCTACGACGTGATGCCCGAGGGCGGCCGTTAGTGCAAGATGGTTTATTATTCACGGAAACTCCGCAAGGAAAAGAAATCAAGCTAACAATTGATTCGAACCTGCAGTACTTCGTCGAAACAGAACTGCAAGAAGCCATCAGAAAATACGAAGCGGACGGGGCCTGGGCCGTTGTCTTGGACGCAAAAACTTCGGCGATTCGTGCCGTGGCTAGTCTTCCGCACTTTAATCCGAATTCTCCGGGCACCGTAAATTCCTTCGTCCGCCGTAATCGCGCCGTCACGGATACTTTCGAGCCGGGGAGTACAATGAAAACATTCGTGATTGCGAATGCTTTGGAAAATAAGATCGTGACACCAGAATCAAAAATATTTTGTGAAAACGGAGCGTTTCGTATTGGTAAGCGCGTGATTCACGAAGCCGAAAAAGATCATGCGCAAGGAACGATAAGCGTGACCGAAGTTTTAGCTTACTCGTCAAATATTGGAACTTCAAAAATTGCACTGAAAATGGGTGATGATCAACTGAAACATGGCTTAGCGGCCTTTGGCTTCGGAGAAAAAAGTGGGATCGATCTTCCAGGCGAAGCTAAGGGAATTACCGTGCCTCTTCCTTGGAAAGAACATTTGCTGGCGAATATTTCTTTCGGACAGGGAATTACGGCATCTCCGCTGCAGATTGCTAATGCGTACGCGGCGATCGCCAATGGCGGAGTTTTAAATCAGCCTTACATCGTCGAAAGCATCGCTGATTTAGAAACGAACGAAACCCAAAAACAATTACCCAAACAAATTCGCCGCGTCGTTTCGGAACAAACGGCCGAGCAGATGAGGCGGATGCTAACGGCCGTGACGTCTGATAAAGGAACCGGCACAGCGGCACGTGTTCCGGGTTATTACGTAGCCGGAAAAACGGGAACTGCACAAAAAATTAAATCCCAGGGGCGCGGGTACATTCCCGGAGGTTACATTGCTAGTTTTGCTGGATTCATTCCAGCGAAGTCACCTGAGTTTGTTATCTTCGTTGGCTTCGATCGTCCCAGAAAAGGATATTACGGATCGCAAGTTGCGGCTCCGGTTTTTTCAAAAATCGCTTCGTATGCTATTCGTCGGAGTGGAATCAGTCCGGACGTAGCTTCAGAACTCAAGTTAGCTCAGACGCCAACGCAAAAATCGATTTCGAATCTGACAGCGCAAGTGAAAGAAGTAACGGTCGACGTCGACCAAGATCATTTGCAAGAAGGCACGCCTCTATTAACCACAGTACCTCGACTGAAATCATTGACGATGCGCGAAGTTCTTTCGCGGGCGTCAGAACAGCAGCTACAAATTAAATTTATAGGATCAGGACGCGTTGATTCTACGTGGCCCGCTGAAGGAGCTCAGTTAACGAACGATCGCAGTATGAGTGTCTTTCTAAAAGAATAGCTAGCTACTGGCGCTCGAGTAAAACTTCAAGCAATAATTCCAGTATTTACGAATTGCATAGATTAAAAGTACCGGCATAAAAAAAGCCCACATGATTAACCATGGATTTGCCGGTTCCAGTAAAATGCGGGCCGGAATTGATGCAATCATTGCAAACGGAGCAATAAAAATCAGCGCAAATCTTAAAAACCCCGAATAGATAGCGTCAGGTCTTAATCCCAGTCGAAACATCGAGTACCAGATGTACTGTAAAAAATCAGCGCGGGTAAAAATAACGGCCGAACAATTCAGGGCGAAGCGCCCCGCAAAAATAACGGAAAGTCCCGCGGGTATTAAAATCAGTAGCCAGAAAAGCTTGAAATAATTAAAGTCCGGGATTTGCTGAATCGCCCAAATGAAACCGCCACCAGTAATAAGTAAGCAAGGTAAGTGCGAAATAGATATTTTTTGTGAACTCAGCATGAACATCGAATTTACGGGCTTCACTAAAAGCAAATCTAAGGTTCCTTTACGAACGTTCTCGGTAAAGGATGCAAAATTAGCGTCCCATAAAATCATATAAATCGAATCTACGAAAAGAACTAAAAACAAAAAGACTCGCATTTGATTGATATTCCAATCGCCAATGACTTTAGTGTGGCGGTAAAGCACTTCAAAAAGTAAAAGTTGCGTCGAGTACCAAATAAATTCGGACAAGACTAAAAGAACAAAATTGAAACGGTACTCAAGGTCTGCAACTAAGCTGACTTTAAAGAAAGCTTTATAAAGGCTGAGATATTTTTTTATTTTTGTAAAAAAAATTAAAAACATTTACGTCCCTGTCCCAGTGTATTCCTGTAAACCGCGACGCCAGAAAAAAAATGAAAAGGGAAGCGCGACAGTAAGGCCTATCGTCACATTGATAAAACCTTGGTTCAATAAAGAGGCTTCACCGCGTCCGGTCAGGTAGGCCAAAGGAATATAAACTCCGCTAGAAAAAGGTAGAACTAGAAGTATTTTTTTGAGCGCCACCGGCATAAGATCGATAGGGACTAATTCGCCGCTTAAAAGCCATAAAGTTAAATTTTTTACCAATGTGAAAGAGCGCACGCGGGTCAGGAAAAATCCTAAAGTGGAAATAATAAAACTCAATGTATGCACCAAGATTAAATAATAAATGACTAGCAGTAATGCGGGTGCCAAGCGATCTATGAAAACCGGAAGTTTAAAATAAAAGCTGGCAGCAATTGGAACTAATAAGGAAAAAGCGCTGGTCATCATTTTATAACCCAGCATTTGACTTAAGTAATATTCATAAAAGCTAAGAGGCCTGGTTAAAATCGTGTTGATACTGCCACTGGCAATTTCTTCCACCATCATCGATTCGTACATCCAGCTAATCGTTATGCGACCTAAAAATGGGGCCCAAACCGCATAGGCTAAGTAGGATTCTCGATTGAATCCACCGATTTGGGCCGATTCTGCTGTTTTAAAAATGGCTAACCAAAGTAAAATTTCAATACCGACGGTCAAGATCGGCTGTACGAAAGCGTCTATAATAAAATTAAATCTGTATTCTAGGTTGGAAACAACGGCTAGATTACAAAGTGCTAGATTCCGTCGCCAAAAAGCGACGAATGACCTCTTCAAAATTAACCTCTTCAACTTTTATGTCCGTGATTTCGCCATCCGTAATAATCTCTGCTAAGACTTTTGATAATTCAGCAGAGCTAAAAATTTTCTCTTTTTCTTCGCTGGAATTCTTAAATCTATAAATTAACTTTTTCTTCAGATCCGATTGCTGCATGAATAAATCAACAGTGCCGTTATAAACAATTCGACCCTGTGACATGAGCAAAAGCTGATCGGCTAATTGGGCGATATCGTCCATATAATGAGACGTTAAAATAATGGCAGGTTTGAATTCCTGCACATAAACTTGCAAAAAATCGCGAATGGCTGATTGAGCAATAATATCTAAACCGATGGTTGGCTCGTCTAAAAATAAAACTTTCGGCGAATGCAGTAACGACCCAATAATTTCCATTTTCATGCGTTCACCAAGGCTCAAGCGGCGAAGTTGCGTGTCTAAAACGTGCGTGCATTTCAGTAAATGCGCTAAATCATTCACTAGTTTTCTAGATTTATTAACATCAAGATCATAAATTTTTGAAAGTAGCGAATAACTATCTCGGGGAGTAATATCCCACCACAATTGATTTTTTTGTCCCAGAAGAATACTGATTTGCTTTAAAAATTCATTTTGTCTTTTCCAGGGCTCAAATCCCAGGACAGATGCGGTGCCGGAAGAAGGATAAATTAAGCCCGAAAGAATTTTCAATAGAGTCGTTTTTCCAGCTCCGTTAGCGCCAACAAGACCAACAATTTTGCCGCCTTCAAGCTGAAGGGTGGCGTCGTGAAGAGCTACTTTTTCGGTGTATTTACGATTGAAAAGACCTTTCAGCGAATGCGCAAGGCCTTCTTTTTTTGAATAGGTCTTATAGGTCCGCCCTAAATTTTTTGTTTCAATCGCAAAATTCATTTACAGTCGATCTTTCACGTACGAACTCATCTTTTCTAACACCGAATTTGGTATCTCATGGGCACCACGAAAAGAAGCAAATTGAGTTTTGATTTCGTGAGCTTCAAAAAATTTTTGCAACTGGATGGCACCTTTATGCTGAAGAACTTGGTCCGCTTCTCCGTGCGACATAAAAATAGTAGAGCCCTTTCGCTTTGGGGCTAATTCGGCCCAAACTTTTTCACTCAGCAAAGCTCCAGAAAGACAAATAAGGCCCGCAGGTGTTTCCGGAGCTTTTAAGAAAACTTCTGTGGCCAGCATAGCACCCTGGGAAAATCCACCGATGATTAAATCTTTCCACTGAAATTTCATCGAAGCGACCATTTTAAAAACACTGGCCACCACTTGATCCATTCCAGCGGGCCGAATCAAAGTGCGGTCAGAATTCAAGTCAGATAAACTGATATTCCACCACGCGCGCCCCGTGTATCCGGGTGCAATCGATACGCTGAGCGGAGCATTTGGAAAAAGCCAGTTGCAAGGTTTGGTAAAATGAAAAAAATCTTTAAGGCCCGTTAAGTCTGAGGCATCGGCTCCGAATCCGTGAAAAAGAATAACCCATTTGCCATCGGGATTTTCGTAGAATTCGTAAGCTTCTAAGGGGCCGCAGGACCGTAATTCCATATTCATCCTAATTTCTTTCACAACTGTTTTTGGGACGCATGACTTTATAGTTGTTACTTTTAAAATCAAATATTAGTCTTATTTTTGATGAAACTACAGCAGTTATTTACGCTTTATGACATAAATTTCGACAGCTCAAAAGTGAAATCAGAAGCCGACGTGAGTGGTTTATTTCTTGATTCGCGGGCTGTTATTCCCAATAGCGTGTTTATTGCCATAAAAGGAGTTCAGCACAACGGACATCAGTTTATCGCGCAAGCTATTGCGGCCGGTGCTATAGCCCTAGTTGTTGAAACAAAAAGCAGTGTTCCTATAGATTTTCAGGGCTTCGTTCTTGAAGTTTCTGATACAAGGCAAGCGTTGCATCAACTGGCGGCGATTTTTTATGATTATCCGTCACAAGAATTATTCTGCTTCGGGGTAACGGGAACGAATGGAAAAACCTCGATTACGTATTTGCTGGAACATATATTGAACTTTAATAAAAAGCCGACGGCCGTTATGGGAACGGTCAACCACCGAATTTTGGATCAAAAATGGGATTCCCAAGTGACGACTCCTGACCCCATCACGTTGCAAAAGCGACTGCGAGAGTTTGTCGATCATCAAGCCCTAACGGTGGCGATGGAAGTCTCGTCGCATGCGCTTGATCAGAAGCGCGCGGATAGCGTGGGATTTAATACCGTTATTTTTACTAATTTAACTTTAGATCACTTGGATTACCATCATTCGATGCAGGCTTATTTCGAAGCGAAACAAAAATTATTTACAGATTTAATGTGGGCTTCACCGAAGAAACCCCTTTTTGCAGTCGTGAATACCGACGACAGTTATGGCCGAAAATTACAGATCGCCGATCACGTGATTGTCTGGACTTACGGACAAAAAGATTCTGATTTTCAGTTTCATATTTTATCCATGGATTATAATCAGACTGAATTTGAACTGAAGACTCCGATGGAAACAACCCGCCTTCAGGTGCCTTTGTCGGGCGTGCATATGATTTACAATTGCGTAGCCAGCCTAACGGCAGCATTAACTTGCGGAGTTTCCTTAGAACAAGCCGCACGAGCTTTAAAAAACTTTCAGGGAGTTCCCGGTCGCTTACAAAGAGTTCCGTCCGCATCGAATAAAACGGTCTTTGTTGATTATGCGCACACGCCGGATGCCCTGGAAAATGTTTTGAATTCACTCAACGATTTACGCAGCAAAATAAATAAAAAAAGTAAAATTATAACGGTTTTTGGGTGCGGCGGTGATCGCGATAAAAGTAAAAGGTCACTGATGGGTTCGATCGCGGCGAAGTACAGTGATTCTATTTTTATTACTTCAGATAATCCTCGAACAGAATCACCCGAAATAATTTTAGCCGATATTCAAATAGGCCTTCCGGCAGGTTATCAAACTGTGACTTTAGAAGTCGACCGCGAAAAAGCCATCGCGGCGGCTATTCGGTTAGCGCATCACGAGGATGTGATATTAATTGCCGGTAAAGGTCATGAAGACTACCAAATTGTAGGAACTGAGAAGATTCATTTCAGCGATATTGAGGTCGCTCAAAAATATTTATAAGGACTGTATAATGAAATGGAAATTAGAAAATATTGCAACTTGGACTAGCGGTAAAATTTTGTCCCAGCACGCCTTACAGTTTGATTTTGTGGGGACCGACACGCGTTCAGATCTCAGTGATAAATTGTTCGTCGCTCTGCAGGGCGAAAACTATGATGGCCATAACTTTTTAGATCAAGCTGTGCAGCAAGGGGCTAAAGCGCTACTTATTCATCGGCTGGAACCAAAATTTGAACACTTAAAAAATCAAGTCAGCATTATTCAAGTTGCCGATACGCTTCAAGCCCTGCAAGATTTCTCGCACCACTACCGTAAAACCTTGAAAGCTAAAATCATTGGAATTACCGGCTCTAACGGAAAAACAACGACGAAAGAATTTACCGCGCAGATTTTAAATTCCTTTAAAAAAACTCATTACAATCAAGGCAGTTTTAATAATCATTGGGGCGTTCCGTTGACCATTTTGCAAATTGAGGCTGACGCTGAGTATGCCGTGGTTGAAATGGGAATGAATCATGCTGGTGAAATAAAAAAGCTGGTCGCAATTGCTGATCCAGATATCGTTGTCTGCACGATGGTCGGTACGGCTCATCTGGAATTCTTTGGGACACAGAAAAAAATCGCCGAAGCTAAGCAAGAAATTTATTTGTATTCTCGACCTGATACCATTCGCATCTTTAATCAAGATCAAGAACTCACATTTGATATGATGTACCCAGTGGCGAAAGCTTTTAAGGCCTCAAGGATGCTATCTTTTTCCGATCGAAACAATAAAGCGGATGTGTATTTACATGTCGATGAACTGTCGCCTCAGCATATCAAAGTTCGCGGCGTGATCGCGGGGGTTGAAGGCCAAGCCATTGTTCCCATTTTTGGGAAGCAAAATTTAGTTAATCTGATGGCTGCGTGTACTACGGCGTACGCCTGTCAAATGCCCCCAGAGAAAATCTGGCAGGCGTTATCAGCGTGCCGAACAACGTGGGGACGAAACCAATTTATCCAAACAAAAAGCGGAGCTGAAATTCTGTTTGATGGCTACAACGCCAACCCCGATAGTATGTTGGCGTTGATCGAAAATATTCCGTTACTACAAAGTAAAGGCAAAAAAATCGGAATTTTTGGCCAAATGAAAGAATTAGGTGTTGATTCGGCCGAAGCCCATCGAAAAATCGGCCAAGCCGCCGGGCAGGCTGGTTTTAATGAAATTTATTTTATCGGCGAAGATAATAAGTTTTTTGCTGAAGGTATTTCGAAGTCTGAATTTTCAGGTTCAACATTTATTCAGCTAGAATTTAGCGTTGATCTGGGTGAAAAGCTACATCGTGGTTTAGGCGCTGGCGATATTGTCGTGATCAAGGGCTCGCGTGGAGCTGCAACGGAACGGTTCGTGGAATTCTGTGAACCGCTGAATTGGACAAAAAAATAAATTAATGTGCTTGAGAATTTAATGAGTTTAAGAATTTAATGAGTTTAAGAATAGAAAACCCGATTTTAGAATCGGGCTGTAAAGGAATATATTTTCAAAACAGATTATTTACCAAGTTCACAATGATCAAATGATAGATCGTACTCGTCATTCACAC
>JAYTHR010000414.1:0-3502 GCA_043732425.1 Bdellovibrionales bacterium | reverse complement strand
ATTGAAGAAAAGGAAGTTCCTTCAGCGGCTGAATAGTTTGATTAAGCCCGTGAACGACAAAGGGTTCCCGCGGCCAAGTCTTTAAAAAAAAATTGGCCCTCGTTTCAGGAAAAATTAAAGCAGCTAAACCGATCGATTTCAAAAAGACCTCATTTGTAGCCTGACCATATTCTACAGCCAGCCATCGAAACGCCGGATGTACCAGGTTTTCACGACGTGAGTTAAAATACTATACGCTAGTAAAATTCCTACCAACCACGGAAAATACTGCCACGGAAGACTAACCAGGCCCACCGAATGGCCTAATGATGTGAAAGGAAATATAATTCCAATCGTCATGATGACTGCCGTTGTCACCATGACAGGGAACGAAGCCGTACTTTGGATAAAAGGAATTTTTTGCGTTCTGATCATGTGAACGATGAGTGTTTGCGATAATAACCCTTCGATAAACCAACCCGACTGAAACAAAGCCTGGTGTTCCAGCGTGTTGGCTTTAAAAATAAACCACATCACAAAGAAGGTGGCGATGTCGAACAGCGAACTGATGGGGCCAATAAAGATCATGAATTTTGCAATGTTCGCGGATTCCCATTTTCGCGGCTTTTCTAAAAATTCTTTATCCATCCCATCCCACGGAAGAGCCGTCTGAGAAAAATCATAAAGTAGATTTTGAATTAATAGATGAACGGATAACATCGGTAAAAACGGTAAGAAAGCGCTAGCGACCAATACGCTAAATACATTTCCAAAGTTAGAGCTTGCGGTCATCTTGATGTACTTGATGATATTCCCGTAGACTTCCCGCCCCTTGATGACACCTTCTTCCAAAATCAACAAACTTTTTTCGAGTAAAATAATATCCGCAGATTCACGCGCAATATCCGTTGCCGAATCAACGGATATACCGACGTCAGCTTGCCTTAATGCCGGGGCATCGTTAATCCCATCGCCCAAAAAACCGACCGTGTGATTTTTACGCTGTAGGGCTCTGATAATTTGCGACTTTTGAGATGGTGTTAGTTTCACGAAAACAGTCGTTCTTTCAGCTAAATCTGAAAGCTGATCATCCGTTAAATTTTCGAGATCAGGACCTCGTTCTAAATTTTTGATATCAATTCCGACATCCTTACAAACTCGTCGCGTGATTATTTCGTTATCACCCGTTAAAATTTTGATCTCAACTCCATTATTTTTTAATAATTTAATGGCCTGAGCGGCTGTTTCTTTTGGTGGATCTAAGAACGCAATAATTCCCATCAGAATAAGTTGCGACTCATCAGATACCGAATACACCGCATTTCCAGGCGGATGAATTTTATAAGCTACCGCAACCACGCGGCAGCCGGATTCATTACGATCCTTCACTAAATCAAGGACTTTTGCTTTTAATTCCGCCGTTAAAGGCACCGTTGTTCGCTCGAGCTCAACACGGTCGCAGACATTTAATATTTCTTCTACGGCCCCTTTACAAATTAGCGAGTGACTGCCGTCTCTTTTTTTCACGACGACGGACATTCTGCGCCGAACGAAATCAAAAGGGATTTCATCCATTTTTTCGTAGTGAGCCGCTTGCGATTCGTGGGCCATTTCATAATGTTCAAGGATGGCTCGGTCTAATAAATTTTTTAAACCCGTTTGATGGTAACTATTCAAATAGCCATACTTTAAAACACGCTCGTCATCTTTGCCTTCGATGTTTAAATGTTCTTCTAAAATAATTTTATCTTGAGTTAACGTTCCCGTTTTATCCGTGCAAAGAATGTCCATGGCTCCAAAATTTTGAATCGAGTTCAACCGCTTCACGACCACTTTGTGTTTGGACATCATGACGGCGCCTTTAGCTAAATTGGCCGTCACGATCATGGGTAACATTTCTGGAGTTAAACCAACCGCCACGGCAATCGCGAAAAGAAAAGCTTCTTGCCAATCCCCTTTGGTTAGCCCGTTGACTAAGAAAACAATCGGCACCATGACCAGCATAAAGCGAATCAGTAGCCAACTGACTTTATTCACGCCGATATCAAAACTGGTCAGACTTCGCTGGCCCACAACACTTTTTGCCAAGGAACCGAAAAGCGTGTTGTTTCCGGTCGCGACCACAATAGCAATGCCGTACCCACTGACGACGTTAGTCCCTAAAAAGCATAGGTTACTTTTTTCAAGCGCACTTTGTTTGGACAAGCTAGCATTGTGCGAGGTCGCCATTTTTTCTACGGGCATGGATTCGCCCGTTAACGAAGATTCACTGATGAAAAGATCTTTTGAAGATAACAGCCTCACATCTGCAGGGACCATGTCTCCGGCAGAAAGATGAATGATATCTCCGGGGACCACATCTTCGAAGTTGATTTCTAATTTTTTACTCACAAAAATATCTGAATCGGCAGCCATCACCTGCCGGTGGACCGTCGCCGTTGTTTTCACCATAGCCTTTAAGGACTCGGCGGCTTTCGAGGACCGAAATTCCTGAAAAAAACGCATCAGGACGCTAACCCCAACCATGACGGCAACAACAATGGCTCCTTTTAAATCATCCGTTAAATACGAAGCGACTCCTAAAATGAGCAACACACCAATAAAAGGATTTTTGAAGTTTAACAAAAGCATGATGTACCAAGGTTTTACTTCTTCGTGAGCGATGGCGTTGGCTCCGAATTTTTCAAGACGTTCCGTGGCCTCAACGGAAGTTAAGCCATTCAACTGGCTGGAAAGATCGGCTAATACCTGAGTTTCTGAAAGTTCCGAGATTTCGATCAACCGCCGCATCTGCAGCGCTTCGAGAGTTGATTTACCCGAATTTTTCGATCCGGTGAAAGATTCAATTTGAGTGGCTACGCTGGACCAAATTTCGCGAAATGTACTCATGCGTCCTCTTTTTCTGAAAAAGCCACAAAGAAAGATTTTACACGCCGACTGGTTTCACTGATTCAATTCGTCCATTTTGGCTTCCAAGGAAAGGCATGAAAGCTTTCAGATTATGATCTCAAAATGATTTTTTTAGTAAAAAATAGAAAGAGATATCATCTGCAGTTTGAATCTGGCCAGGGTCGTCGCCCATATATCTCCATTTGTTTATATTTTGTCTTACGAACTCGGGTTAAAATAACGCCGCCATTTTCATTTTTCAAGTTTTATTTTTTATGTGCTGTTCTTTATTTTTTTTCTGAAGATTTATTCACACTTATTCACTAGCTTGCATCGCTTTCATTTTCAAAGCTACACTGGAATAATGATAGACTGGACAACTTATTTTCCGACCGAGGCTACAAAAATAGCTCTGACATTCCTACTTTCTTTCTTAATCGGGCTAGAGCGGGAAGAGCACAAACATGAAGTTTCCCCGACCTACGTCTTTGGCGGAGTTCGCGCCTATCCGCTCATTGGGTTACTGGGATTTGCCTTATCCGAAATTAGCGGAGAAAGTCCTTATTTATTGGCAGCTGGATTTTTGACTTTAGGATTACTTTTAACACTGTCTTATTGGAAAAAACTAAATTCC
>JAYTHR010000413.1:0-3517 GCA_043732425.1 Bdellovibrionales bacterium | reverse complement strand
TTACTTCTGCAACTGATCCACGACCTTTACCTCGTATCAAAGTGGATGAGCCGACGGTGGGAATGATTTTCTCGGTAAATAACGGACCTTTTGCAGGCCAAGAAGGTAAGCAAGTGACGTCTCGAAAAATTTTAGAGCGTCTTGAAAAAGAATTACTTTATAACGTTTCGATCAAGGTTGAAAAAACGGACGCGACAGATGCTTTTAAAGTTATTGGCCGTGGCGAATTACAGCTGGGTGTTTTGATCGAGCAAATGCGCCGTGAAGGTTTCGAATTATTAGTATCTAAGCCGCAGGTTATTTTTAAAACTGTCGATGGTAAAAAATTAGAGCCCTTTGAACACGCCGTGATCGATATCGAAGATCCGTATGTGGGCGCCGTGACCGAGAAATTGGGAATGCGTAAAGGTGTTATGACGAACATGGTTCAAAAAGGGACGGGTCGTACACGTTTAGAATTTAGAATTCCTTCTCGTGGCTTGATCGGTTACCGTTCTGAGTTCTTAACTGATACTCGGGGTACGGGATTACTGAATACAAACTACGATGGTTATGACGAATATCGTGGTGACATCAATTCGCGTATCAATGGTGCGATGATTTCGGATCGTACGGGCGAAGCGAATGCTTATTCGATCTGGACTAAGCAAGAGCGTGGAAGAATGTTCGTGAATGACGGTGACCTTGTGTACGAAGGAATGATCGTCGGTGAACATGCTAAAGACAATGACCTGATTGTAAATATCCAAGAAGCTAAAAGAATGTCGAACGTTCGTGCGTCGGGTTCTGACGAAGCGATTCGTGTAACACCAGTTCGTCCGATGACTCTTGAAATGGCGATGGAGTGGATTAAAGAAACTGAACTAATTGAGATCACACCAAAGACAATTCGACTACGTGTAAAAGAATTAGATCCACATAAACGTCCGAAGAATAATAAATAGGTTGCGGGCTTAAATGAGCGCAGCTGTTATAGCAAAGAACCTTTTTAAAGCGTTTCAATCTGTACCAGCTGTGAATGACATCTCTTTCGAAATCGAAAGAGGCGAATGCTTCGGTATTCTAGGGCCAAACGGCGCTGGAAAATCGACGCTGATGAAAATGATTTATGGGCACGTGATTCCTTCCCAAGGAGAACTGTTCATATTAGGTCTGAACGCAAAAACAGATATCGGTCAGATACGTTCGAAGATTGGTGTTGTTCCCCAAGACGACGGTTTAGATATTGATTTTAACCCGATTGAAAATTTAAAAATATTTGCCAGCTTTCACGGTATTTCATCGGATGTGGCTGAAGCCCGGGCGCTTCATTTTATTTCCGAGATGAAATTAACCGAGCATCGCTTCAAACACGTTGAAAATTTAAGTGGGGGTATGAAAAGGCGCTTAAGTTTAGCCCGCAGTCTGATGAATCATCCGGAACTTTTGATTCTCGATGAACCTACCACGGGACTAGATCCCCAGGCGCGGTACTGGATCTGGAATTATTTCGAGAATTTAAAAGCTAATAAAAAAACAATGATCTTAACGACGCACTACATGGAAGAAGCCGAAGTGCTTTGCGATCGCATCGCGATGATTGATCACGGAAAAATACTAGATTGTGGTAGTCCCAAGGACCTGATTAAAAAACACATCGGTAGCGAAGTGGTTGAAATCAGTGTGGGATCTGATTCGCAGTATTGGAAAACACAGCTTCATTCCATGAATATTTCGTTTCAAGATTTCGACAAAAAGATTTTTGCCTTTTTTGAAAATGCGATTGATCGACAAAAATTTATTTCGCAGATTCAAAACGTATACTACCTTACGCGGCTTGCAAATTTAAATGATGTTTTTTTAAAATTAGCCGGATATCAGATTCGAGAAAATGCTTGATTCAGGTTTGGCTCAGAAACTTTCTTTTTTTTAGAAAAACTTTTTTAGTGTCGTTATTTTGGACGGTGCTTGAGCCGTTGATGTACTTAGCGGCTATCGGATTTGGCCTGGGCCGGTTCGTTGATCAAATCGAAGGTTTAACATTTATTGATTTTTATTACCCTGGGCTATTGGCATCGACGGCCATGATGATTTCATATTTTGAATCAACTTACCCGAACTACACGAAGCTAACATATCAAAAAACTTACGCGATGATGCTGCTAACACCCTTAAATGAAAAGCAAATTCTTTTTGGTGAAATTTTATGGGCGGCTACAAAAGGCTTTATTGCGGTTTGCGGAGTTTGTTTTGTTTCACTTTTCTTTGGACTTTTTAAATATCAAATCCTTTTAACTTTACCCGTCTTGTTTCTGGTATGTTTAGTATTTGCTGCCTTCGGCATGGTTGTGGTTTCTTTGGCAAAAAACTATGATTCCTTTATTTTTTCGACGTCAGGAATAATTATTCCGATTTCTTTACTTAGCGGAACGTATTTTTCGATTCAAGACATGCCCGTTTTCTTTAAAGGCCTTTCTTATTTGTTGCCGTTGAGTCACGGAGTCAGATTAACACGAGATCTTATTTATCGAAGTTTAACTTTATATAGCTTGTTGAGTGTATTAGTTCTTTTAATCTATATTTACGGTTTAAGCTGGTTGGCCTACAAACTATTTAAAAAGAAGCTGATTAATTAATTTCTTGCATAGAATCTAGATCATCGGCAGTCAACTCATCAAAGCTTCCTGCTGGAGTCGTGCTTTGGCCGATTTTAAGGAATGAATCTAGGCCATCCATGGCGACCACGTAGTCATCGGCGGATATGCGCTTGTACTGGTAAAGATTTTCAATAATTTGGCTTAATCTTTTTCGCGCGAACTTTGTTAAATCTTTACGATAATAAGATTGAGAATATTTTTCTGGATTGGGTAAAACCATAGCTAGAAAAGCAGACTCTTGCACACTAAGGTTTGCGGGTAATTTTTTAAAATAAAAATCTGCGGCTTGCTTAACACCAAAAACATTTTTTCCGAACTGAACAATATTTAAATAGCGCTCTAAGATAGCTTTTTTTGACAAAGTCTTTTCAATTTGAATCGTCACTAAGGCTTCAAGGCCTTTACGAAAAAAGTTTTTCTCTTTGTACAGAAACATATTTTTGGCAAGTTGCTGTGTGATCGTTGATCCCCCACACACGATATGATGCTTTTCTTTAATTTTTTCAAAACAGCGCTCGATACCTTCCTGATCGAAACCATTGTGAACGTAAAAACTTGCATCCTCGGTAAGTAAAATTGAATTTTGAATATTTTTTGAAATTTGGGAAAGCGGAACATAATTTTTTGAAGCCGGACACAGTTCCAGCGAATACATAGACGTCGTCAGGCATCCTTTAATTTCTTTACTGGATGGAATCCAAACAAAGACAGAAACCGTTGTCATAAATAGGAGAATCAAAAAAGCGAAAGATAATTTTTTCATTAAATGTATTTGTGATCTTTCATCCAGCGCACACTATTTTCTAAGGCAACATCGGCAGACGTCGGTAGGAAGCCCAGCTCGGTTTTAGCTTTCGCGCAATCAAACCAATGAAACAAAG
>JAYTHR010000412.1:0-3574 GCA_043732425.1 Bdellovibrionales bacterium | reverse complement strand
CTATTTTGTGAATTAACATTTGTTAATGACCTATTCACAATTGTTAAAATGCCTAGCGAAGACGAATTTCTCTGCTGAAATTTTAGCTGATTACTTTGCAGTATCGAATATGACGATCCGTCGTTGGCAAAGTAAAAAAAACGTGAAGATACCTAAAACCGAAATTGATCCAATTGTTCAGGGCCTCTACCGACTGATTGCCGACGGCTATCTTTCTGTCGAAGATCAGGACGTGCGAGCTTTTATCAGTCACGACTCGCATAACTACATGAATGCCGTAGTTAAATCCCTAGGAATCACCTCTGCCTTTTCAACGTCTTCCGAAGCCGAAATGCCAGAGGCCTTAGGTCAAATTGGCTCTTCCGATGCCAAAAGAACGGCGGTCGATAAAGGGCTCGAAAAAATAAAAGGTTTTCGTAAGCTGGGATCGGAATGGAAACAGAAAATCACTTTTTTATTAAATGTGCTAAAAAATAAAAAAATGACTTTATCGCAAAAGGCCGTCGCCTACGGGGCGCTGTTTTATTTATTAACTCCATTTGATTTTATACCTGATTACATCCCGGTATTTGGTATGATGGATGATTATGCCGTGCTTGGATTTGCGATTCTTTACTATTTAAAAAATTTTCCCACTGAAGTTGCTGAATCAAATAATAAAATTCCAAAGGAAAATGAATCGAATGAAAAACCAACCCAGGAATTGCAACCATCTCATGAATAAACCATTTTTCAGCGGGTCTTTTTTTCTAATTATTTTCTTGAGTCATAGCCTCAGCCAGGGCCAAATTCCATTGACTGAGGCCGTGCAGAAAGCGCAAAAAAATAGTCCAGACATTCGATCACTTGAAAATCAGTTTGAATCTTTAGATGCCAAAAAGCGCCAGGCTTGGGCCCCGTATGAACCTTCTTTGACTTTAACTTACAATGATCTCACGACGCAGTTCGATCATCATTCGGCGACAAGTCGCGTATTGCAGGTCAATCAACAATTGGGATTTCCCGGTCGGGCTTATCTGAATTACTCGCTGCTAGATGATCAAGCGCAAGTCTTTTATATCCAAAGTAAAGCCATGACATTGCAAGTGGCTTTGAATGTGAAGCAAGCTTACTATGCTTTGTCGTTAGCGCAAAAAAATATTCAATTGAATGAAGAGCAGCGCGCTTCTTTTGAGCGAATTTTAGCGATCGCCAAACGGCGGTACGAGGCCGGCGCCTTAACTCAGGTCGATTACTTAAATACTCAGATTGCATTATTAGCGGCAGATAATGACTTGAGCGATTTGAAATCCGCAGAAAAAGTGGCTCGAACCCAACTGAATGTCTTAATTGGTAATCCTGCAGAAGCACCAATTCAGGTGGAACCCGTAAAGATGAAATACTATCCCGAAATTTCTAAAGATGAAGCCATTCAAAAGATGTTAGAAAATCGCGCCGAGATCAGTGCGGCGAAAAAACAGGTGAGTGCTTCTGAACGCTCGTACAAATTAGCCTGGATGACAGTTCTTCCGGATTTGCAACTTTTTGCCGGCACAACTTATTATGACGTGCCAGGAGCCTCGCCCCTAAGTGGATCGACGGGCGAGACTCATACTTATCTTATTGGTGTTCAGGTAACGGTTCCGTTGTGGGCCCTTTTTAATGAACGGCAATCGATTACCAGTGCTTCACGAGACCGCGCCGTAGCTCAAGCGAATTTAGACGTCGTTTTTAATCAATCGAAAGTGGCCTTAGAAACAGCTTTGGAAAATTTAATTGCATTAAGACATAAGATTGAAAACTACGAGAAACATCTCATTCCTCTTGTGGATCAATCCTTCAATTTAGCTTTAACGAATTACAGCACGGGTAAAACTGATTTCCAGACGCTGTCGGATACGGCAAACACAAGGCGCAACTTAAAAAGAGATTACGCAGCGGCCGTCATGAATTATCTGACGAATTACTCCACCTACGGTCAATTAGTCGGCGAGGATTACTAATATGAGAAATAAATGGGAATCTAAATTATCTTCTTTCGTGCTTTTGGGTAGCTTTCTGTTTTCTTCCTGTCATTGGTTTTCGAAAGAAGAGGTGAAACATCCCGTCGAAAAGCGAAATGAAAATTCACTGATCGTGCGTAAAGAAGCTTTAGAGAATTTAAAAATTACGCGCGTCACGATGTCGGATTTTCCAGAAAAACTTTATCTGATGGGGAAAATAGGAATTACGGAAGACCGCACCACGGTGATACCTTCTCGGGTCTCGGGCCGGATTGAGGCCATTTATTTAGCTTCCGGTGAGGCCGTTACCAAGGGACAAGTTTTGGCATCATTATTTAGCGCTGATTTTTTATCCGCGAAGGAAGAATATTTGCTTTCAGTTCGGCAAGCGAAAAATAAATCCGCAACGGGTGACAGCTCTGATTTTTCAAATTTAGCCCAGATGTCTCATAAAAAACTTTTAGCAATGGGTTTAAGCGCCGAAGATATTGCCGCTTTATCAGCGGGTGGTACGGCCGCAGCAGATAAGGCAGCTGAAAAGTCAGAACATTTAAGAATAAGAGCTCCACGTGATGGTGTTATTATATCTAAAAACGCCGTGATCGGAAATTTAGTGAACGTCGGTGACCCCCTTTTTACGATCGGTGATTTAAGTAAAGTTTGGTTTGCTGGGGATATTTATCCTGAAGATTTATCTAAAATTAAAAAAGATCAAGAGGTCGTGATTCAGGTTTCGGGGTCGCAAGATGCTATCTACGGGAAAGTTTCTTTCATCAGTCCGATCGTTGATCCAACGTCTCGGAGTATCAAAATAAGGGCTCTGATGGATAATCCAAAAGGTCTATTAAAAGGGGATATGTACGTTCAAGGAAGTGTGACGTTAAAAAAATCAAAAACCTTACTCGTGCCAACAAATTCAATTATTCGTACTCCACTGGGGGATTCTGTTTTTCAAAAAGTTCAAGCCCAGACTTCAGAGGGAAATCTTGAAAGCATCGAATTTAAAAAAGTGATGGTGCAAATCGGTAAGGATCAAGAAGGAATGACGGCAGTAAATTCCGGCTTAGCCGAAGGGGATGAGGTTGTTTCTGAAGGAGCCTGGCTATTAGATAATGTTTTAAATTCTTCTGATGCGACGGACGCTACAAAATGATTCACCAAATCGTTCGCTTCGCTTTAGAAAAAAGACTATTAGTTTTAATTTTTATTTTATTTCTGACCTTAGGCGGAAGTTATTCTTTTAGAAATTTACCGATTGAAGCCTATCCTGATATTGCTGATACATGGGTGCAAGTCATTACTCAGTGGCCCGGGCACGCCGCAGAAGAAATTGAGCGACAAATCACGGTCCCCTTAGAAATCGTTCTTAACGGAGTTCCGCATCATACCAACGTGCGTTCTGTTTCTTTATCCGGGTTGTCGGTAGTCACCGTGATTTTTGATGAAAAAACGGAGCCCTTTCAGGGGCGCCAATTTGTTCTTGAGAAATTACCGCAAGCCGGGCTTCCGACCGGGGTTATTCCGAATTTAGCTCCGATGAGTAGCCCCGTCGGCGAAGTGTACTTTTATATTTTGGATTCTAAAAATCGCAC
>JAYTHR010000411.1:0-3574 GCA_043732425.1 Bdellovibrionales bacterium | reverse complement strand
TCAGAATCGAGTTTAAATTTGTTTTCATCTGACTATTATGAAATGTTAGAACCTATTTTAGCAACTCTGGTTTGATGCCGACCACCTGCAAAAGGAGTTTTTAAAAACAAATCCGTCCACCTTTCGGCCTCGGACGAGGTGCAAAAACGTGAGCCAATGCAAATTACGTTAGCATTATTATGTTCGCGCGCAAGTTTTACCACATCGTCCGAGTAAGCCAAGGCCGCTCGGATATGTAGGTATTTATTGGCGCGAATAGCCATGCCCTGACCTGAACCACAGATCAAAATGCCGAACGCATCCGGATTATTTTTTAGTTTTTTAGAAACTAAGTCCGCAAAATCAGGATAATCGACAGAGTCTAAAGAGCTTGGCCCTAAATCAAAGACATCGAAGACCGACTTTAAGGACATTTTGAGATGATCCAGAACTTCTTTTTTATATTCGAAGCCGGCGTGATCAGAAGCGATAAAAATTTGTTTCATCTAGCCTTCAAACCTAGAAAAAACTAAGCAGCTATTCGTTCCACCAAAGCCAAAAGAGTTATTCAGAACGTGTTTTAATTTTCCATCCCGGGCGGTATTAGCCACATAGTCTAAATCGCAATCGGGTGAAGGGTTTTGTAAATTAATCGTCGGAGCAACTTTTTGATCGAGCAGACTCATCACACAAAATGCCGATTCAATGGCACCAGCGGCTCCTAATAAATGCCCGGTCATGGATTTCGTCGATGAAATCCATACATTTTTTGAAGCTGCACCCATTAATTTTTTAACCGCTAATGATTCTAAGGGATCTCCCATCGGAGTGCTGGTCCCGTGTGCGTTGATGTACTGAATATCTTCAGCATTTAAGTGGGCATCGGTTAATGCATTCTGCATCGCCAGGATAAAACCTTTTCCTTCAGGATCAGGAGAGGTGATATGGTAGGCGTCTGATGAAGCACCGTAACCGGAAATTTCACACAGAATTTTAGCGCCGCGCTTTACTGCGTGCTCATAAGATTCAATAATAAAGGTAGCCGCTCCCTCACCAAGTACAAAACCATCGCGGTCTTTATCCCACGGTCTCGAAGCTTCGGCAGGATTTTCATTACGAGTCGAAAGCGCCCGCATATTGCCAAATCCGGCAATTGCCATTGCCGAGATGGTTGACTCAGAAGCTCCGGCAATCATGGCGTCGGCTAAACCAAAGCGAATATAGTTATAAGCTTCACCAATGGAATGAACGCCACTGGCACAAGCCGAGGTAATTGTGAAATTAGGTCCCTTGATTCCGTATAAAATAGAAATCCAGCCCGATGCTAAATTTGTAATGACGGAAGGAATGAAAAATGGAGACACGCGCGAGGGCCCTTTAGCCAATAACCGAGAATGCTGTTCCTCGATACCTGGAAGTCCACCCATACCAGAACCAATGAAGGCCCCAATACGATGCGCATTTTCATCCGTTATTTTAAGTCCGGATTGATCCAGCGCCATTTTTGTAGTGGCGATGGCGTAATGAATAAAAAGATCCATTTTTTTCTGTTCTTTTTTTTCAATATATACATCAGAGTTGAAGTTCTTCACTTCGCCCGCAAACTTTACGTCATACGTTGAAGCATCAAATTTTGTAATGTTAGCGATTCCGGATTGACCTTTTAAAGCGGCCTGCCACGAGTCAGTTAAAGTATTACCTAACGGTGAGACCGCACCCACCCCAGTTATGACCACTCGTTTTTGGCCGTTCGGCTTCATCAGCGCCGGCAAGGCTTAAGCTTTCCCTTTTGATGACAAATAAGTTTGAACATCATTTACGGTTTTTAATTTTTCAGCATCTTCATCAGGAATTTCAAGATCAAATTCTTCTTCCATTGCCATTACAAGTTCAACGATATCTAAACTATCGGCACCTAAGTCATCGATAAAAGACGCTTCTGATTTTACTTTTTCTGGATCGACACCAAGTTGCTCGACGATAATATCTTTTACTTTTGCATTTACTGACATTGAAATCTCCTTTGGTCATTTTTTTGTTTGTCTGTTACTATTAATAATTTATACTTAATACTTAATGTTTTCTTTAGTTTAAGCTACAGGCTAATTTAAATACATTCCACCATTTACATGAAGCGTTTGACCAGTGATATAAGAAGCAGCATCACTTAACAAAAAGACAACAGCCTGAGCAACCTCACTAGCTTCGCCCGGGCGGCCTAATGGAATTTTGTCGGCAAATGATTTCAGTTGTTCTTCAGAAAGAGCTTTTGTCATATCACTTTTAATATAACCTGGAGCTACGCAATTGGCGCGTAAGCCCCGTGATGAAAACTCTAGCGCTACCGAACGGGTGAAAGCTTCCAATCCACCTTTACTGGCGGCATAGTTTGCTTGCCCCGCATTTCCTAAGGCACCGATGACAGAAGAAATATTCACAAAGGCACCGGATCTAGCTTTGAGCATCGATTTACTAAAGAATTTGGTTACGTAATAGGGGCCTACAAGGTTCGTCTGTAAGACAGACGAAAAATCATCCGATTTCATGCGCAGTAAAAGCTGATCTTTCGTGATCCCGGCGTTATTAACGACTCCATCGATGGTGGTCCATTTTTGTAAAAGTTCCTGGCCGACCGAATCTACATTTTTTTCATCAGAAACGTCCATCTTAAAACAAAGATGATTTGAGCCTGGTAGGGTATTTAGTAATTCAAGCGCAGCCACTGAGTTCCTTGAATACGTAAATGCGACCTGCGCTTCAGCTTCGGCTAAGGCGCGCACGATCGAGGCTCCAATCCCGCGGCTTCCACCAGTCACAAAAATTTTTTTTCCTGATAAACTCAATATTTTCATAAGCACCAACACGATGACCGAACTAGAGTTTTAGCTCAAGTTTTTTATTTATAATTTACTATGTGATCTGCAATGCATTATTTCGATGTTATTTTAACGTTTCAAGAGCTTTTAAATCTTCAAGTGAATTCGTTGAATAAACCTTAAAAAAATCGGCATCCGTTTTTTTAAAAAGTCCTTTGAGAACAGTGCCGTGACCACATTCGACAATAGAACTGCAGCCTTGCGATTTAAATTCATGCATAGTTTGCGTCCATTTTACCGAACCAGAAATCTGGGTAATTAAATTATTTTTTAACAACGACGCTTTATTTTCAGTTTTAGCGGTTACATTTTGTATGATAGGTAAAACGGAATCATGAAATGAAATCGATTCAAAAAATTCAGACACAACCTCTTGGGCTGGTAACATCATTTCACAATGAAACGGAGCCGAAACTTGCAGCGGAATAAGTTTTGCCCGACGTGGGGATCCCGGTAAAATTTCTGGCTTAAAGTTATCCTTCAGCCAATTTAATATTCTCTGATCTCCGCTAATCACGATCTGACCTTCGCAGTTATAATTTGCGGGAGCTAACGGAGCATGTCCTGAATTTTCACACGCCCACCGACATAGAAAATCAACCTGCTCTTTGGTTAAACCAAGTACGGCCACCATTCCACCATGACCCTCGGGAACGGCATTCTGCATGGCTTGTCCACGCAACTGAACGGCTTTCATAGCATCAGTAAAAGAAAGAGTC
>JAYTHR010000410.1:0-3598 GCA_043732425.1 Bdellovibrionales bacterium | reverse complement strand
ACTAAGCACTTTCCGCCACGGGTCTTATTATCAGACTGATTTCGTTTAGGAATATCCCGTCGAGCCTGAGATTTAGAATAGACCTTCAACTTCATTCTAAATCCCATTCAAAGATAAGCTACGAGCAACTTCTCCAATCGGTGTTTTTGACAGCCAATTCTGTAAACTTTCAATGACTCTATCTTTAACGGGATAAAGACTGTTCGACAAAACTTGTAGTAAATCTTGGTGGCTAATAATTCCAACAACCTTGCTTTGATTTGTAATCAGAACAGCATTTATTTTATTGTCGAGCATTTCCTGGACAACGGAAATCAGCTCGGTATTAAAAGGAACTGTTTTTATCGAAGAGCTCATATAGTCACGAACGAGGCCTCCAGTTCCAAAGTTAGCCGAACTCGTCGCACCTGATGAAACCGGCTCCATAGCGCGCTGAAAATCTCGATCCGAAATAATTCCAACGACATTCCCATGGTGATCCAAAACTGCAAGGTGCCGAATTTTATTCAATTTCATTTTTTTGTACGATTCAAGAAGATCGTCTGTTGATTTAACCGAAATTAAATCTGTTGTCATAACATCCACAATTTTATTTTTCATAAGCATACCCCTTACTTTAAAGTAGCAACACGTAGGAAATAAACAAGCAGAAGATATGTTGGGAAAATTCAACCTGTGAAATAATCTGAATCGTTAGGCAACAGTCTTGCTATATCGATCTCAACTCCATTCACTTAATAAAAAATCAGATTGCAAGACAACTGTTATTGATTATGTACTATGTGCAAGATGAATAGCCTTAAGAAAAATTCTAGATATAGAAATGCGCATGGAAAACATTGGATTGAAGTTCGCGTAAAAGAAGCACACCGCCTTTTTGATCAAAGAGATCCGGCACCTTTCCGCGAAAAAGATTTAGATGAAAATTTTGTCGAATACATTTATTCATCTATCAAGGAATTCTCTTTAGCTACCCCCATTAAAATTATTATTTATATTGAAGAAATCGAATACGCAGCTGTTAACCATAAAGCTATTCGTGAGGCCATTCATTCGTACTTTGCCTACCAAATTGAATTGCAAACTAGAAATATTAAGAGTTATTGGAAGCGTGCTCAGCTCTTCCTTTTAATTGGTCTATTCGTTCTGATCATTTGCATTATTTCGGCACAAAATATTTCCGTACAATCAACACCAAACCTTATCGGCGTACTACGCGAGGGCCTGATTATTTTCGGGTGGATTTCAATTTGGAAGCCAATTGAAGTAATTTTGTTCGATTGGTATCTGCCGTTTGAAAAACTTAGGTATTATAAAAAGCTTCATTTGGTTGAAATCGATATCCATTTTGCTGCGGTGAAGAAGAATGAAGGATAGCCCGTAAAGCAGTCAATTCTAATTCCGCAGGAGAATGGCTTCCATATGTTGGCGGCGGTCTGTCTGGCCTTCTTACCGGCATGATTGGATCTGGTGGTACTGTACGCTCATTAGCACTCACGACGTTTAATCTTAACCCGCTCGCATTTACGGCAACTTCAGCATTAATAGATTTCGGCGGAGACATTTTGCGGTTCGTGGTTTATTTCAAAAAAGGATATCTTGATCATGAACACTATTTTTATTTTCCTTTTTTAATTTTTATAGCGTTCGGAGCCAATTGGTTAGCCAGGTTGTGGTTAAAACGCGTAAAGAAAGAACGCTTTGAAAAAATAGTTCTCTATTTCGTTTTTTTTATGGGACTCGTTTCAATAGCATCAAGCTTTTTGTAAAAATGATACAAAAGGTAGAGCTTAACCTTGAGTTTAAATATACACATAATTTTACACTGCCTACGCCTGCCGCAGGCCAAATGACAGAAAACAGAATTGTTAGCTACGTACTTCACTTCTCCGTTTAGTTTCCTCAACTAAGCCACTTCAGTTTATCCGAGATCAAATCTTTAGCGCCGATCGAGTGGAACAGTTCGGAAAGTATTTAGCTAAACAAATTCCCATAACAAAAAAAATGACGGCCGGAAAGTCTTTACTACCCAGAGTAATTGATAATGATAGGCAATTGGTCACTGCCTATAAAATATTTTCTGAGGCTGTTGCAAAAGGACAAACCTTACCACCCTCTGCCGAATGGTTAATTGATAATTTTCATATTATTGAAGATCAAATTCGTGAAATTCAAGAAGATTTGCCTGACAAATACTATCTGGAATTGCCAAAGCTAAGTGTCGGAGAATTGGCCAACTATCCACGCGTTTATGCCATCGCCCTGAGTTTAATCGCACATACGGACAGTCATATCGAGCTTGAGACGTTGAAGGGTTTTATTCGCAAATTTCAGACCTAATCTCCACTGACAATTGGTGAAATCTGGGCCATCGCCATCGTTCTTCGAATTGGCTTGGTCGAAAATTTACGTCGGGTCATCATGCATTAGGATTTGGCAACCGAAAGGGTCCTTTGTGGCAAGAAAGCATTATGCAGTGGAAGAAATCATCAAACATCTTCGAACAATTGAAATCGAAAATGGTCGTGGCGTATCCGTCGAAGATGCGTGTCGAAAACTGGGTCTAGCTGTTCAAAATTATTATCGCTGAAAAAAGAATATGGCGAAATGCAAGTTGATCAAGTTCGAAGGCTTAAAGATATTGAACTTGAAAATCAAAGACTTCGAAAACTAGTCAGTGATTTATCAATCGACAATTTAATTTTAAAAGAGATCAGCTCAAAAAACTTTTAAGCCCTGCGAAACGACGTGATGCGATTGATTTTGTGGTGAAAGAATTAAACATCAGTGAACGTCGTGCTTGTAGGGCTATAAATCAATCTAGATTCACGCAAAGATATAAAATCATACTGACTGACGATGAAATTAAAATAAGACGCAGGGTTATTGAGCTTGCAAAAAAGTATGGTCGTTATGGTTACAAAAGAATCACCGCATTAATGTGGCAAGAAGGTTTTATCTTAAAAAAAGCGTGTTGAAAGAATCTGGCGCGAAGAAGGATTAAAAGTTCCATCGAAGCAGCCGAAGAAATCAAGGCTGTGGTTAAATGATGGGTCATGCATACGGTTAAAATCTGAATATAAGAATCACGTATGGACCTTTGATTTTGTCAGCGATCAAACGCATGACGGACGGAAAATAAAGATATTAAACATCGTCGATGAATACAGTCGTGAATGTTTAATATCATTTGTAGCAAGACGAATCAGGTCGATTGATATTGTTTTCATATTAGCAGATTTGTTTTTAAAACACGGAGTTCCAAAGCACATTAGGTCTGACAACGGTCCAGAGTTTATTGCAAAGCAGTTAGTGAAATGGTTTCAAACCTTAAGCTTGCAACCATTGCTTATAGAACCTGGAAGTCCATGGGAAAACGCCTTTATTGAATCTATTAATGCAAGAATGCGAGATGAATTATTAAATGGAGAAATATTTTTTACATTGCTTGAAGCAAAAGTAATTATCGGGATGTGGGTAAAACATTACAACACGATCAGACCGCGCAGTAGTTTCTGTTACAGGCCGCCTGTAACAGAAACTTTGCAGCCCGATCTTAGGCAACTTGCAATCTAAAATCTCTCGATGTATGTGGTAC
>JAYTHR010000409.1:0-11592 GCA_043732425.1 Bdellovibrionales bacterium | reverse complement strand
TTTGTAGCAAGACGGTCATCATTGTCAGCCATGACCAGCGCGTGCAAAATTATTCCGACAATATTTTGAATTGGAAAAAAGAAGTGAGCCGTGGGGTTTAGTTTTTTTATAACAGAATTTCGGCGCACCGTACACGTTTGTATAGCGCTTATTCTTTTTTGCTTCATCGCGGGTTTTGTGTTTTTTAGCGCCGTAGAAATGTCCGATTACTTGTCGCATCTTTTCGAAGACATTAATATCGGCGTCGACATGATTATTCTTCCAAAGGGTATTACTCCCGAATCGATGCAGAAAAGTTTAATCAATGGTCAACCCGAAGCCCTGATGCCCATCGCACTTTTTGAAACGTTACAAAAACAAATTGAAGATGAAGTGAGTCATAAGAATTTACCCAAAGCCCCGCTAGCAGTCTTAGCCGTGCTACCGTATCATAATGAACAGGGGAAAATCGAAATTGCTAAAGTGGGGGATGAAAGCTTCATTCGCGATGTTGATAAAACGGTTTGGGCCAATTATAAATTTAAAAATTTAGTTGAAGTCAAAAATCTGTTCCAGCCACCAGAAGTCTACGCCACTGAAGAGTGGAGCGATAAAACTATTTTTAGTATTCTAGCAAGTGGGAATAAAGAAGCCCTGGGCAATCTAAAAAAATTGATTGATCGACGAACAATCGCTCAGGCTTATTATCTTGACCCCGGACGCTCCGATAATGCGTTGAAGTTGCAAAAATTGAAAACGGGACTGCAAACATTGTCGGGGATTATCCTTATTTCGTTACTTCTGGGAATCATTATTTCATTTCAGAAGCTGCACGTTCAAAGAAAGCTAATTTTTCAAAGTTTCGATGAAATGCAAAAAGGGGAAAAAATTAAGCTTTATTTTTACCTGTATCAGCTGATTCTTTTGCTCTTAATACCGGTTTTATCTGGTATCATTACGTCTCAACAATTTTTACCGCTCGTCAAAAATTTATTTTAGACTGCAAAGAATAATTACTGGGTTTGTTGTTCGATCCAGTCAACCATGGGATTTACTTTTGAATAAATACCAAATTTATTCGCTCGGGCACAACCCTCGCCCCAGCTAACCACGCCTAGCAAAGTGAAATCACCACTGGCCTGTCTAGAAAAAAGGGGTCCGCCGCTGTCTCCTTGGCAGGAATCTTTTCCCCCCTGAATTAAGCCCGCACAGAGCATGCGGTCCGTTATGCGCCCGTTGTAAGCGGCTGCGGCATTACAATCTTTTTTCGTTACCAATGGCAATTCAACTTCTTGCAAAATTTTGGAAAGGTCATAAAATCCTTCAGAAGTAATTCCCCACCCCGATGTCCAGACTAAATCTTTTTCAGGCAGCAACGGAATATCAACTTCAATTTTATTTAATTCGATAGGACGAAAAGCAGAATCACTTGATAATTGAATAAGAGCGTAATCAAAGTCAAAAGTGGTCGCATCAAACTGTGGATGCGGAATTATCTTAACGGTTGAAAAAGTTTCCGTTCCTGTTTTGTCATCACGGTCGTAAAGACCGGTAATAACTTTAATCGGTGATGATCCCTGAACGCAATGGGCTGCTGTCAGCACCCAATTTTTTTTGATCAAAGATCCGCCGCAGAAATGCGAACCAGATTCAGACTGCAGCGAAACTTGAAAGCTCAGCTGATTCTTCGTTGCGGGATGACCACCGACTACTTTTTGGTGAACTTCAGTCATTGCGAAAGTTTGAACTGTATGAATTATTACAAACATAGAGACAGCAAATTTTAATAACATGGTTTTTCCCCCGAGTTTTGTAATAGGACGTTCTCAGTAGAAACCAGAAAATTATTTAGCTGTATTAAAGATTTTTAAATTTGCAGAATTCCGGATATAAATCCAGTCTAGTTAGGCTTTATTTTTATCTTTCATAAAAAATAAAAAAATGAAAGCGCTTAAAATGGCTCCAGCGGCCCCATAGAAGAAAGTCCACTCGGCACCAGCGGTGTCCCACAACCATCCCGCCATTGTACTAGCTGCGATCGTGACTAATCCTGTTACCGAGCCTAGGACGCCTAAGCTTGAAGCTTTAAGCTCCGGATTTTTCTTTTCAACTTGATCTATCGCAAGCGCTTTCCCAACACCATCCGTAGCTGCCATATAAAAACCGTAGATTCCAAATAAAAACCAGAAATGCCAGATTAAGGTGGCTTGGCTAAAACCCAGATAAACAAGGCTAAAAATGAAAAGTCCAAATATCATTAAGTTTTTTCTAGGAATGCGATCCGATAATTTACCGAAGTAAGGGCTTAGAAGGGAATAGGTTAAATTATAGAAGCAGTACATAAATATCACGGTGGTAAGCCCGATCCCTTTTTTCTTGGCCATAAGTAATAAAAAAACATCGCTTGAATTAACAAGGGAAAAAAGCGCCCACGCCCCAAGATAAATTTTAAAGTCTGCTGGCATTTTTGACCATGTTAACCACGAAAAGCTTTTTTTTGTAGTCTTCGGACTCGTTACTGCTTTTTCTTTAACCGCAAAAATAAAAACAACGGCCAAGAGTCCGGGAATCAGTGCCAGATAATAAATAGAACGTAAATTATCATTAAAATAATTTAGATAGACCACGGCAAGTAAAGGTCCAATAGCCGCACCCATAGTGTCCATGGCGCGATGCCAACCGAAAGCAGCCCCGCGATTTTCTGGTGAAACGGCTTCCGCCAGAAGGGCGTCTCGGGGAGCCCCGCGAATTCCTTTTCCAACACGATCGATTCCGCGAGCGAAAATAATATGGGTCCAGCTGGTCGCAAATCCCATCAGTGGTTTGCCAATGGCAGATAAGAAATAGCCAGCTAAAATAAAGGGTTTTCTTTTTGAAAGTCGATCTGACCAAGCAGCCGAAAAAGTTTTAAGTAGGCTTGCAATTCCTTCGGCTAAGCCCTCAATGAAACCGACAGAGGTCATTGAAGCCCCAAGCACCGTCGTTAAAAAAATGGGAGTGATGGGATACAGCATTTCGCTAGAAATATCTGCAAAGAAAGAAACTAGGCCCAACTTGATAACCGTTGGATTCAGCGCTTTTTTGGTTTCATTTACTGCGGAATTCATAAAAGAACATATACTGAGTTGGGCGACATTCGGCAATAAAAGTTTCTACGAAAAGTATTTTAAAGGTCTCATCAATATCCTACCGAAACAGACCATAAAGCCTTCGGCTAAAAAATTGAAATATTCTAGCCTTTTATATTTTTTAATGGTTAACCTTTGTTAAGGAAATTATGGCTATACTAATTGTAGAAGATGATTTAAAAATTGCCACTTCCATTTCTGAAGGACTTCTTCAAAACAACTTTAATTGTGTCCATGCAGGCACGGCTGAGGCCGGTCTTGAATTAGCCAGGTCACAGCCTTTTCAATTGATCATCGCGGATCTGATGCTACCCCGATTAGATGGCCTGAGTATGATTTCTATTTTACGTAAAGAACAAATTAAAACGCCGGTCCTTATCCTTAGCGCAAAACGCAGCCTAGATGATCGTGTGTTGGGACTACAAAAGGGCGGGGACGACTATTTGGTCAAGCCCTTTGCATTCATCGAACTTTTGACCCGTATTCAAAACTTAATTCGATTAACATCCCAACTTCCGCAAGAGACGTCGCTGACCTTCGCAGATATTCGGCTGAATTTGGTGACTCGCGAAGTTCTCAGAAATAATCAGAAGATTGAACTTCAAGCCAAAGAATTTCAACTTTTAGAATATTTAGTAAAAAATCCGAACCAGCCTTTAACGAAGATGCAAATATTGGAAGAAATTTGGGGTTATAATTTTGATCCACAGACAAATGTGGTGGATGTCCTTATTTACAGACTGCGAAATAAAATAGATAAGGGCTTCCCAGTTTCTTATTTACAAACGATCCGAGGAATTGGTTATGTTCTTAAGTCAGTTTAGAAAACTTTTTAAAAAAATTAGCTTTCGCTTAACTTTCTTTTACGCCTTGCTATTTATATTTAGTAGTTTTCTTATATTCCTTTTGAATTACCTTCTTTTGGATCAATCTTTAAAATCTCGAGATCACGAAGTCTTATACGCAAAAGTGAAAGAATATAACTCGGTTTTGTCCAAAGGCGGCATTGAAGAATTAAAAAACTATTTGGCCGAGCAAAAAACAATCGAAGAAGAAGCTCAGTTTCTAATACGCATCGAGACCGCGGCCGGACAAACCGCGTTCATTCATATTCCTGAAAAATTACAAAAACTAACGCTGTCAGAAATTGAAATGAAAATGGCGTCGACCAAAATCAACATTAAAATTTCTAAATTTCAAATGAAAGATTTAGACAGTGAAGACGCCGGAGATTTCAACGACTACGAAAGCACTAGCTTAGCCCTTTCCGGCGGCCAAAGAATCCAAGTTGCTAAGAACACCGATGACCGCGACGATCTCTTAGAAAGATATCGCCGGATAACGTCTTTGGTTTCTGTTGTCGTGCTGCTGATGGGCGTTGTGGGTGGTTATGCCCTTTCTTCACAGGCGCTGTCTCCGATTAGGAATTTAATTCAGATTATGAAGCGCGTGCGCGCGGGCGAGCTTACGGCGCGCGTTCCCATTCGAAACTCTAACGATGAGCTGGATGAAATCGGTAAACTTTTTAATAAAATGACAGATAAAATTCAGCGAGTCGTTCTGAATATGCAAGAAACTCTAGATCATGTAGCTCATGATTTAAAAACGCCACTGACGCGATTAAAAACCTCGGCGGAACTCGTCTTGTTAAAACCTTCCACCGAGGCGGAATATAAGTCTGCTTTAGCCGACACCATTGAAAACACGACTGAAATTGTTAGTTTTATTAACTCGCTGATGGATATTTCTGAAGCTCAAGCCGGCGTGTTAAAATTAAACCTGGTTGAGCTGCAGGCTTCTACGATTCTGGCTGAGGTCATAGACCTATACTCTTTAACGGCTGAGGAAAAAAATATTTCCATACAATTGTCTCAGCAAACGGATTTCAAATTTCAAGCTGATAAAAATCGTGCAAGACAGGTTTTTTCAAATTTAATAGATAACGCCATCAAATACTCACCCGTAGGCAGTCAAATTAAGATATTTTGTGAAGGTCGAAATGAATATCAAGAGATTCGTTTTGTCGATCAAGGTTCCGGAATTTCCCAAGAAGATCTTCCACGAATTTGGGAGCGCTTGTTTCGCGGCCAAGACAGCCAAGTAGAAAAAGGATTAGGATTAGGTCTGAGCCTTGTAAAGTCTATTTGCAAGGCTCACGGATGGAAGATAACCGTACAAAGCCAACGCGGAGTTGGCTCAGAATTTATTCTATCGCTTCGGCCCAGCGCCTGAAGCCTGCTGACCGCAAACGACGCCATTCATAATTAGATAACCAGAATCGTGCGACCCTGGATTTGGGCTTTGGTGAACCCAATGAACCAAAGCACCATCCGGAGAAACAGGATAATGGCCAGAAGAATTATTGGAAGTGATATAATCACCGCACGCTTCGATCTTGGCGCCCGGGGCGGCCTCTGGAACGGGACCAAATTGTTCGTTATAAATCACTTCAACTGTATCGGTCTGATTTCCACCAATAAGAACACTGTAATGATGATGACCTGTATGATCCGCATAGGTTTTGATTAAGGTCCCTACAATATGAGCGCGATTTCGATATTGATTATTGGTCGAATTCTTCCAACCAATCACGGCCGCATTGTTAGTCAGTAATTCTTGTCCGCCCGCAAGGCAGTGCGGAAAGGGATCACAGAAACCCGCTGATGAAAAAAGTAATCCGGAAGCCAGAATCGTGAAAAACATTTTCGTAGTCATAAAACCCCTCTGTTTTTAATTGTTACTCATGTTTCATTTGCTAACTGCTGCGGGAACAAGTCAATTCGGGTCAACGCAGTTTTCGTATGAATTTTACGGAGCCGTTACCAACTTCGTCGAAGTTGTTTCGATCCATTTTTCATACCCCATGATGCCCGTAAAGACATTTTCACCCTGGCACTGGCCTTGGCGATCACGACTTGTAACTCCGATAAGCCAGCGCGTGTGAGTTGCGGCTTCGTCAAAATAAGCAGGACCGCCAGAGTCTCCGTGACACGCACCACGTCCTGCAGACTGGTCAAAAATAATTTCTTCGCCGGTAGACATGACCGACACGATTTTTATATTTCCAACACTTCGCAGAATACCAGATCCCGTGTGAACAAGCGGCTGGTGCGTTGTTGGGTCAGATTTGTACTCAGAAACGCCAAATCCTGACAGGGTGGCGACAGCGTCAGGTTGTAATTCGGCTAATAAACTAAAAGGCGCCAAGTGAGCCGGAACAAATCCTGCCGGAGCTTCCCCCTCGAACAAGAAAATGGAAATATCGTTATTCGAAGCGCCAGGATGAATTCTAGCCGCACCAAAACTTTCGTGAGGAATCGCATTAAGAACGTGGCGAATATTTGATTTGTTACCTTGGTGGGCCTGCTGAGCTACATCAGCCAGGTTCGTCCCAAAAAATACGACAGTGGCATTGATCGTGGCTACATCTACACAATGGGCCGCCGACAAAACCAAATTTTTCGCGATCAAGCTTCCCGTGCAAAGGGCGTGAGTTGAAGTGTTATAAATTCCGACGATTCCATTTTCTTGCGCAAAAGTCGCATCCGCGTCAGTTCCCCCAAGAATTTCGGCCGAACTATTTCCTAATAAATGAAGGTCACGGTGATAAAAAGAATTCGAGGCTCCGCACGAAAATAAAAACCCAATCAATGAAAAACCAATAACAAGATTAAATGCACGGTGTTTAATAAACATGAATTCCCCCCAGAACCTGCTGCTGATTAATCAAAAATCGGGCAACAATTCAAGCACAATTGTTGGCCTAGAAAATCTAGAGGTTTACAGAGGGTTATTAAGAGCTAAAAACAAATGCTAAAAAGTTTAATCGGGTGAAATTTACAAAGGTTTTGAGCCCCAATTTCCTTTTACTGGGCTGCACAGCTCATTTTAATCAGTTGAGGATAAGAGTCTTCAAAGGCCACTTTGAAGTAAGCCAACAGCGAGTCTTCCGCGCCAAAACCGTCGGGTAAGTAAAGATTGAAACGGTCAGCATGGCTTCGTACGGAGAATAAAGTGGAATGAGCTAACGGACCACTTTGCGTCCTAGCTGAAACACCTTGTAGAGCTCGAACCCCACTGTCGATAATTTCATTTTCTTGAGCGGTTTCAACTAAGGTGACGTGCAGCTGGTTCAGCTTATCGGGCGCCGTTAAATTGAAACTAAGTTTGATCAAATGAACATTTATTTTATTTGTTTCTTGAGTGCAATTAAAGGTTTGATCCATTTGTGTTGCTGGGTCCGTGACCTTATCGTCTAAAGATGTACCACCTTTTGGATTTGTCATTTCGGCAAACCAGTCACGAACCTTTTTGAAGGCTTCATCCTGAGTCATAGTTCCTGCCTTCATTGCGGTACAGATTTGAACTTCTAAAGCGTCTTTCAAGTGGGCTTCATCAATCGGCTGAGGCCAAAGATTCTGATCGCTGTTCGATCCTCCCGCACATAAAGGCAGAAGGTGATCGAATTCATAATTTTTCCACTCAGAGGCAGGAATATTTCCGTAATTGGCGGCGACTCGTTGTTTTTCTAACGTACTAATATTGCGGTTGCAGCGAGCCACATGACTTGGGTAATCGAAGCCTTTAAAGTCGGGATCTTGCTCGGCGCACGCTACACCTGGGGTTAATTTAGGATTAGGTTGTTGAAAAGCTTCGGCAAACGAGATCAAGAAAAACAAACTTAGAAAAATGGCCACTGTGAAAGATTTCATGAAACCCCCTCTTGAGTAAAAAAAGCGTATGATGATCTTGCGGGAAGTGAAAGTGATATTTTTGTCATCTGACTGCTAATTTTGGCTAGTATCTTGCTTCTGCGACTGGCGCAATTGACCTTTTTGAAATCAAAGCAACCACCGAATCCATTACCTCTTGGCTGAGCGCGAACCGAGAGCCCTTTTATGGGGGCTATTAAAAACTTTTATTGATGAGGCATGTCGAAAAAATCAATTGATTAATCGTCAGCAATGAAAGAAGGGGCGCTGAAAAAGAAATTAATCCATGACAAAATATAGAAATAAAATCATGCTCGATAAAAAAGGATAAACACTATGGACGAAATTGAAGTACCCATCGAGCAGTCGCAAGAGCATATTCACCATGAAGCCATGCACGCGGACCCAAAACATCAGTCGATGATGAGTAAAGCAGCCATATTATCCGCGTTTTTAGCTGTAGCGGCAGCCGTCTGCGCTCTTTTCTCGGGACATTATGCAAACGAAGCCATGATTGAGCAAATTAAAGCCTCAGACCAGTGGGCCTTTTTTCAAGCGAAAGGAATAAAATCAAGCATTCTGCAGATGCAGAATGAAATTAATCCCTCTGCTAAGTTAGTTGAAAAAACGGAAACGTATAAAAAAGAACAAGAACAAATAAAAGAAAATGCGGCCACGCTTGAGGAAATGTCGCATCATCATTTGCATAAACATGAATCTTTGGCTGCGGCCGTCACCTTATTTCAGGTAGCTATAGCCCTAACTGCAATTGCCGTATTAACGCGGAAAAAAAACTTCTTAATTATTTCGTCTAGTTTTGGACTGCTAGGTCTTATCTGGATGGCTAAAACTTTTTTAATCTCTTTTTAAGCCCACTTGACACTTTTAAATTCAAACTAATGTTTTAAAAGTCCACAAATAGGACTTTTAAAGCTTAGGGGATGTCTAAAAACAAAACGTTTGTCCAGATCAAAACAGATCCCGTAATCGGGATCTATCTAATTACAAGTTCAAAAAACCATTAAAAATATTTCGTGTGCAAATTTTCTTACAGGAGGAAAGATTTTATGCAGTTCGATGATGTTAAAATAAAGTATTATGGCTTCAGTCCAACAGAGTTTTCATAAGCATTTATCGATAACATTATTTACGAAGTTTTCGAAGAAGCACCGTACGGAAGTACAATCACTGCGACATTTTCAAAAGTTGATAAACACTACAAAGGTATCCTAGGAATCACGTCGGCCGCAGGACCATTTTTCGCCGTGACTCTTGGAGATCAGCTGCACGAGGTCGCGAAAACCCTGGAAGTGCAGATTCGGCGGCGACTGGAAAAGTGGAAATCAAAGCGCTTCAGAGCGGCCGCGTCTCGCGCACGCGATGCAAGATCAACCACAGCATAGAAAGCTCAACAGAAGTGCGCTTGACAAAAAAATTACGAACATCACATTTTAATAAAGAAAACAAATTAACTAAAGGAGGACATAATGAGACTGATTACACCTTTCACGCCACGCGCATTAACATCAGATTTGTGGACCGACATGGATCGACTTTTTGATGATTTTAAATTTTCTACTTTACCGGCCTATGATGAGCGTCAGTACGGAGGTCACTACACAACGGCCACAGAAATAGCTGAGGGCGACAACCATTTTATGTTCAGCGTGGATCTTCCAGGGCTGAAAAAAGAAGATATTAAAATTGAAGTTCAAGAGCGCACGCTGACGATTTCTGGAGAAAGAAAGCGAGAAGATAAAACGAACAAAAACGTGCAGCGTATGGAAAAATACTACGGTACTTTTACACGAAGTTACACACTTCCTACCTTAGTGGATGCGGAAAAAATTGAAGCGCACTATCAAGATGGTGTCTTAGAACTTTACATTCCAAAAGTAGCGGCAGCACAAGCCAAAAAAATTGAAATTCAATCTGGAAAATCTGGATTTTTTGACAAATTTTTAAATGTTAAGAAGTCGGCTTCAGATCAAAAAGAAATTTCAGCTGCGCAGAAAAATTAATGTAGCCAGCTGAAAAGAGGAAAAACTGAAAAACAGTTTTTCCTCTTTTTTTACTTCTTTGGTTGGAAAGGATACAGAATGAAAAACATTTTTGATAAAAAAATAACGGTCGCCGTCGTATTCTTTTTTGTAGGTATGGCAGCGCAGTGGTCGTTACAAAAGATTCGTGGCAAGCCAGCGCCCCCGGCTTCTTATTTTTCCAAAAACATAACGCCGGATGAATTTGACCAAATTTTAGATCAAGATTATGAAGCGAACTTTTTTAAGCCCATTTCTAAATTAGCAGCTTCCTACGGCGGCGCCCTCGGCGAAGAAAATATCCACGTTCAGCAGCGCGAAGATCAAAATTACGTTTATTACGAACTGGCTTTGAACGGAATAGAATCGAAGAACTTAAATATTCAGGTTGAAAACGGGCAAGTCTCTGTCGCAGCGAAAATAGATAAAGATTCGGATGACGGTGGCCAACATATAACCTATCACTCTAGCTTCAATCGCTCTTTTCCGGCTCCCCCAAATGCGGATGCCCAAAAAGTTGAGATTTTACACGAAGCAAATAAAATGATTTTGAAATTTCCGAAAGCTTAAAAGATTTGAAGACTAAGGCCACTTTGATGTTTACGTAACAGCATACGTAACAGCATAATTTAGCTCCAATTTGTGTCAGTAAGGGTGTCTCAGATTTAGACACAGTACTTCTCAAGTCTTATAAAAACGATTAAAGCAGGTCTCACTTTTGATAGTTAAGTGTTTGTCAAAGGAAGTACACCCGTGAAATTAATCTGTTCCTTATTATTTTTGGTCGTGAATTTTGCTTCAGGTATTGGTTTCACAATGAATACAGGGAATTCCGGATCTTCGGTTTTAATGACCTCGGCACCTAAAAATACAACAGCTGCGTTAGCCTCTTCCCATCATTACAAAAGCTTTCGCGAGTGGAAAGCTTCGATGATTGCGGCCGTCCTTGAAAAATCAAATCTATCTCAACAGGCGTTAACCGTGAAGCAGCGGCTTTCGGCGTCTGCAACAGATCCTAATACACTTCGTAAAACTAAATCTGAGGCCGGTTTAAATTCACAGTTAGAAGAACTCCAGCAGCAGGCCGAAAAAGATCGCTATCAGTTATCGGTGACTAAAGACCTAACAATTTCAGACTATTTCGTAGGCTATTTGACTGTCCAAAAAGATCTAGCTGCAACAATCTCAGAGGTCTCGAGTCGCCTTTCCCCCGACGAAGTCGCGGAACTGATGCATGCGTACGCAAATAACTTTTTCTCTTCAAAGCCTTCAACGCAGCCGTCAGCGGCTAGAGCTGAAGCAAATCAATAAATTCCCGTCTAGGCCTTGACAGACCTGCAAGGCAGTTCATATTACCTAAGCATCACGAGTTTTAAGTTAACTAACCGAGGTTTCGGCTGACGAAATTTCGCAATTTATAGGAGTCATTAGTATGGCAAAAGAATTAGGCGTACGTCCATTACACGACAGAATTTTAGTTCGACGCATGGCTGAAGAAGAAAAAACGGCCGGTGGTCTTTTTATTCCTGATACAGCAAAAGAAAAACCTCAACGCGGAGAAATCGTAGCTGCTGGAAAAGGTCGTGTGACTGAAGACGGAAAAACTTTACCACTTGAAGTTAAAGCCGGCGATAAAGTTTTATTCTCTAAATACGCAGGAACAGAAATCAAACTTTCTGGCGAAGAGTATTTAATGATGCGCGAAGAAGACATTTTAGGAATCGTGCAGTAATT
>JAYTHR010000408.1:0-3615 GCA_043732425.1 Bdellovibrionales bacterium | reverse complement strand
CTCGATCGAACTTATTGGGTGGGCGTGGTGGACGTGGTACAAATGTGCTAATGGCTAACCTCCGACGTTAGTTTTCGTTGTTTTATGTTTTCTTTTATCATGTTTAAAGCTTTATTCCATTCGATATCGTTGTGAATTGTTCCGTCACGCAGTCGAATAGAGACCGTTTTGGCTTCGGCTTCTTTGTCGCCGACGATCAACATATAGGGAACTTTGCGTAACTGCGCTTCACGAATTTTAAAATTTAACTTTTCACTGCGTTGATCAAACTCAACACGCAGACCCGATTGCTTCATTTCACCGAGCATCATATGGCAAAAGTCATTCACGCGGTCCGTGACATTGAGGATCATCACTTGAGTTGGCATCAACCACACCGGTAGGTTTCCTGCTGTATGTTCTAGATAAACACTGATAAATCTTTCTAGGGAACCTAAAACCGCGCGGTGAAGCATCACGGGACGATGTTCTTTATTATCTTCGCCGGTGTATTTAAGATCAAAAGCTTCGGGCAAATTGGGATCAACTTGAATTGTTCCAGTTTGCCAAGACCTACCAATCGCATCGATAAAATGCATTTCCAGCTTTGGACCGTAGAAGGCCCCCTCACCCGGAGAATAGGTAAATTCTAAATTCATTTCTTTAATGGCGTCAGCTAAAGCTTTCTCTGCCATATCCCAGTAGGCCTCGGTCCCCATTCTTTTTTCAGGGCGAGTTGCTAACTTCAATTTGTAATTCGGCATTCCTAGAGTTTGGTAAATGGTATCTAACATTTCAATGAATTTAGAAATTTCTGATTTCAACTGATCAAGGGAACAAAAAATATGGGCGTCATCTTGACAGAAGGTGCGTACCCGCGACAAGCCATGTAGCGAGCCTGATTTTTCGTAGCGATGCAAGCGACCGAAATCAGCCATGCGTAGAGGCAATTCACGGTACGAATGTTTCTCGGACCCAAACAGCAAACAATGACTTGGACAGTTCATGGGTTTTAATCCAAATTCGCGCTCGTCCGGATTTGTGAAGTACATATTTTCTTTGTAGTTCTCGTAGTGACCTGAAGTTTTAAAAAGCTCGATATCAAAGATCTGCGGCGTGATCACTTCTTGATAATCATATTTTTGATACAGCTCACGGATATAATTCGTCAGTTCATTATAAATAATAGTTCCCCGACCCGTGAAAAATGGCGATGCCGGGGCCAGTTCATGAAACATAAATAAACCGAGCTCTTTACCCAGTTTTCTATGATCGCGTTTTTTGGCTTCCTCTAAATTTTTTAAGTGTTGATCCAAATCTTTTTTATCTTGAAAAGCGGTCGCGTAAATTCTTTGAAGCATCGGATTTTTTTCATTCCCGCGCCAGTAAGCTCCCGCAACGGATAATAATTTAACGGCCTTTAGCTGACCCGTGCTTTGCACATGGGGTCCACGGCAAAGATCAAACCAAGGGCCTTGGTGATAAATTCCGACGACGGTTTCACCTTTGCTGGCAAGATCTTCGATCAACTCAACTTTAAAGCGCTCGTTCATGTTTTTAAATGTTTCAATCGCTTTTTCTATCGGCCAGTTTTCACGCGTTAATGGTAAATCTTTTTTAACGATTTCTTCCATCTTCTTTTCAATTTTTTCAAAATGATCTTCGGTAAAATTAAATGGGGAATCAAAGTCGTAGAAAAATCCGTTTTCAATGACCGGCCCAATGGTCACTTTAACTTCGGGCCAAATTTCTTGAACGGCCTGAGCCATCAAATGCGCTGAGGAATGACGAACGACTTCGACCGCTTGCGGTGATTTTGTTGTGATCAGTTCTAGGTGCGTTCCGTCCTTTAGGGGCGTACGAAAATCAATGATGTCCGCGGACCCATTTATTTTAGCGCCTAAGGTATCTTTTGCTAATCGCGGACCAATGCTCGCAGCTACTTCTAAAGCTGTGGGTTCGTGATCAAACGTGCGGACCGATTTATCGGGTAATGTAATACTAATTTGTGACATTGATTTTTAAAATTTCATGATTAAAATGCGCTCGTCAAAATAAATTTTGACGTCGCTTGGGTTGTCAGAGTCATCAGAGTGATGGATGAAAATGGAATACTCATTCGTCTAATCTACTCAAAGATTTAATTGTAATCCAGCTAAAAATAAAAAAAAGCCCGTTTATAGGGCTTTTCTTAACTTCTTAAGTCGTTTTTGTGTTCTGACTCGCTCTAGACCAATTAGTAAGTCACGTGATGATTTAAAGCCTCATGCAGGCGAGGGTCTTGTATAGCAACCATGTTATTCTTTGTGAAGAATCGAATCATCGCTAATAAAAATAAACCTGCAAAACCTAGAAAGATTCCGATTTCCCAAAGGTTAAACTGAGGAACCCCGTCGAAAAAGTTAGGATAAACTAACCAGTAGATGTCCACGTACTGCATAACAAGAACTAAGACCGAAACTGAAACAAGGACTGAATCATTTCGTTTAGCTCCGCGCGGAAGTAAAGTCATAAACGGAACGATAAAGCGAAAGATCAAAAGCGCGAAGGAAACGCTCATCCATCCGTTTAACGAGCGCATGATGTAGAATTCAGTTTCTTCTGGAATATTGGCGTACCAAATTAACATAAACTGAGAAAAGGCAATGTAAGCCCAAAATACGGTAAAGCCCTTTAAAAATTTAGCGATATCATGCTGATGTTCAACAGTAACATAACCTGAAATCCATTTCGAATTTTTCAGCCACACAACCATAATGGCAAGAACCGCAAACATCGCTTGCACAGCGCCCGAGAAAGCATACAGACCAAATATGGTCGAATACCAGGTTGGAAGTAATGACATCAATAGGTCGAAGGAAAACAAAGTGAAGAAAATGGCAAAGAAAGCAATGAATCCAATCGAGTATTTGATATTCTTGTAGGTCAGGGCATGGTCCCCAGATTTGTCTTGCTTCAGTGAGTTGCCAACAAGGATTTGGCGAAAGATCAAACAACCTATTCCGAAAAGTACAAAGCGGAAAATCACGAATGCCGGAGCCAGATAAATGGCTTTTCCACCCGTCAGCAAATCCTTTTTTGATGGATCAGCCCAGACGTATAAATATTTAAAACCTAAGATTAATACAAAACTTGAAACCAACATGATAGGCAGATAACTTGTCATAGCTTCTGCAAAGCGACGAATCGAAGCGCTCCACCCCGCCTTAGAAGCGTAGTTAAACGCGATAAAAAACATCGCTCCAACCGCTAAAGAGACGAAAAAAAAGTAAGACGTTAAATAAGACGGCCACATTCTTTGCTGATTATTATTCATCAGTCCAAAGACAAAGGTGATTATACCGATGAATACAAAAACGTAACTGGTTATTTTCAAGCTCTGAGGAGCATCGAATTTGGTCAGTTTTAATTCCGGTGCGTGATTATTTGATGCCATATTTTATTTACCTATTTAGCTTCTTTTTGAAGGTGACGAACATAATTGACGACCTGCCAGCGGTACATTTGCGGAATATGAGACGCGTAGGGCCCCATGAGTCCCTGCCCCATGGTGATGACGTGAAAGATTTGTCCATCGGTCCAATTTCTGATTTTTTGAGATGTTAATGCGGGTGGTTTCAACGCCATCTTTTGGCC
>JAYTHR010000407.1:0-29447 GCA_043732425.1 Bdellovibrionales bacterium | reverse complement strand
CTCTTGTATTGAGCTGACTGTTCACTGATAGCGTATTGTTTCCTGCCGAGTCTTTGAGGTAAGCGGTAGCCATGAAGTTTGCGGCAAGAAGACTGTAAGCCTGAATTATATTGTTACCGACGCCAGATTGATAACTGACGTTGGCAGTTCCGGAAGTCCAAACAATGGCTCTTAATCTAACTTGGTTAAATCCACCGCAGTTAATAATCATCGCCGTGTCACCACCGACAAAGGCAGTGATCGAATTGTTCACGCTTACTAAACCTTGAATCTGATTCCAGATAGTGCCATCGGTATCAATCGCTTCAGCGACCATCGTACCAACAAAGGTTCCTTGAACGTTAAATGTAACTGATGCCGCTCCATTAACAGGGGCTACGACAACCCCTGCAACGGCAGAAATAGTTCCGCTACCGAAGCTATCTTGGGTGACTATCTTTAAAGGTTCCCCTTGAAAGTCATTGTCAATTTGGAGACGGTCCCAGTTAGTGAAATAAGCAAAGTCAATTGTCAGAGTGGATGTCGAAGCAGGAACACCCGAGTTATTCCAGCCAGCGAAGATCAGTAAATTGTCATACGGTCCGGGCATATGAATAGAGTTAACGGCTACAACTTGTCCGTTGATCGATAGTGTTACCTGGTTTGCGCTTAGATCTAATTGATAAAGGTTTAGACCGCTTGTCAAAGCCCCACCGGGCAGAGTAACAACGGTTGTTTGAATGTCTGCTACTGCAGTTGAAGCCGAAGAGATTAAATTAACCTGGGTGTTAGAGGTCCCAGTAAACTGAATGTAGGCAGACATTCCAGGAGCTAGGATGCTGTCCGCAAATCCCATAGTAGCATTTTGATTTGCAATTCTTTGTGACAGTGAAGCGTAGAATCTTAAAGTGTAAGGAAGATAGTCACCAGGAGTTGAGAGAAAGGTTTTTGCTCCGCTGGTAATCCCAGACAAGATGTTTACTTGTGAACTTGCGACCGAGAAAGATCCACCCGATCCAGTTGTCGTTAACCATTTTGACACGACAGACGCGACCGAAGCAGTGGTTCCGGCATAAGCCGAAACAAGAGTCAATGATGTATCAGAATTTACAGAAGCGACTTGAACAAAAAGAGTTTCAGCATCAGTTGATTTTTTAATATACTGATATTGTTTAATTTGCGTAGTGAACGAAGTACCCGTGCCAATGACACTTAAACTTCCGTTAGTGAACCCGAGCGTTCCCGTCAAGGCGTTAGTGAGAGATGCGCCAGTAAAGTCATCTCTAAAAGAACCCTCATCCGTAGTAATAGTTGAATGTGTTTCTAGTCTACCGGCAGCATCAAAGGATAGATCATTAGTTCCTTGCGGAGTAGTCGAAGGATCTGGGGAATAGGTAGAGTTTAAAACCCCGGTTGCGTCTACGATTATCGGCGTTCCCGAGTTCTCAACCTGAACAATTTCCGAAAAATCTGATGCTATGTTTTCTCTTTGATTAACAGGCATTATTCACCCTCACGAAAAAGGAGGATTCGGGGCGGGACAAAAACGTGGGCTATCCCGCCTCGAATCTATGGGCTAATTTAGAATTAGCTTTCTACAGTAACCAACATTGTGCAGCCTAAAATTGAATATCCGTTGATAGCTCCTTGGTAACCTTTACGTTCCAAAGTTCCACCGGGATTCAAAACAGTCGTAAACAAAGTAGCTGAAGCGGTTCCACCAATCGAAATGTTGATTGGGTTTAAACCTTTATTGTAGAGAGTGACGTACTTGTTCGCAGCGTTTGCAGAAACAAGAGCGGTGTTCGTAGCTGCAGTAACTGTCACGGCGACAGGAGTAGCAGTTGACGAAATATCTTGTGCGTTAGTAGTAGCGACAGTGGCTGCGATACTTACAGGCTGGGTAGCTTGGAAGAATGCACCGGTCACTGCGACAGAACCAGAAATAGAAACTGTTCCACTTACAGGTTGAGTAGCAGGAAAGTTAGAAACTGAAACTGAACCGATTGCGGCAGCACCGGCACCAAGTGAAACAGTTCCGCTAACAGGCTGGGTAGCCGGAAAGTTAGAAACAGAAACAGTGGATGTACCAGACAGAACGACTTTTAAGTTTCCGTTCACATCACCTTGCAAAGAAGAAGTGTTACCCGATGTGATTGTAGGAGCAGTCGAGTTGTATGTGAGATTGGCCACTTGAGATGTGGGGAAGTTTGAAACAGAGACTGAACCTGAAATAGGTTGAGTGGCTGGAAAGTTGGAAACAGTAACAGATCCAATCGCTGCTGCGCCCGCGCCTAAAGATACAGTTCCGGAAACGGGTTGCGTTGCAGGAAAGTTTGAAACGGTCACTGAACCGATTGCGGCGGCCCCAGCATTTATTTGTGCAAACAGAGGAGAAGCGGCAGTGCCTAATTCGACACCAGCCACACTTCTTAAATTGACGTGTTGAGAACGTTTCGCAGTGATGCGAACCATCGCTTGGTTACCAGATGCTAGATCGGTAAGACCATCATTGAACACACCACCATCAGGTTGAAAAGTCGTGGTGCTTACGGTGAAGGTAGAGTTGTCGACGTTTCCACCGCTCGATCCACCGGTCGTTTGTACGACGTTAACATCGACAGCCTGGTGACCAGAGACAAGTGTGGATGTCGCTAAGTTACCATTCGCATCCGTCAAATTATTATTTGAAATCATCTTGCGCTTCTCCTAGATTTTTAATGATTGATTAATCAAGTCACTTGTCGGCTACAGCCTCTGCCAACTTAATATCTCTATGATCTGATTAGGAGTGGAGCAGCGCAAGTACAGGACTGATGCGTTGAGGTCTAGATCAGTTTCGTTGAGCACCGCGCCAGGCCGCAACGTCATGAATTCAGTGTTAGATTTGTTCGCCGCAAAAGCGAGTTGAATTTGTCCGGGATTTCTTGATTGAAGGGTGAAACGTCTAGTGTTTGCGGGAATAGTCCACGAGTACTCGGTGTTAGCCGTAGCCATTGGCAGATTAGTAATCGTCGGGGAATTCGCCAGTGCGAGTGTCCCCGTTGGTCCCGTTGTCGGCATTTAATCCCTTAAAGATCTGTCGTTTTTCGATTTGCAATAAGCTCATACCATTTAGCTAATTCGACAGCAGAGAAGCCGTTGAATCCTTTGGAAATCCCAAGCCCTTCATTGTCTTGAATAATCAAAATAGCTTTACGTGTTCCAATCAGTGCGGTCATCTTCTTTGCCACATCTTGGAACTCATTGTTCAGCGCAGTCTCGTAGGCAATCTTTGCCGCCAACTCTTGTTCGGCATCAATTTTTGTCATGTGAGGAACTGGTTCCGCGAGTTTGATTGCGGGAACAACTTCTTTTGTCTTCTTTGCTTTTTTGTTCTTCTTCATACGTCTCCCTTTTATTTACAAAGTCCAAAACATTTAGTGCCGATGAATAAAGCCCCAACTCCAAAGGTAACCCCAAACCCGGCAATAATGAAAGTGGGCTGCTGCCAAATCTGTAGCTTTGGATGCGTCTGTTTAAGGTTAGCATCATAGGCATCGGAAATGGTTTTCAAATCTAAGTGGCACTTCTCGCAGTCAATTTGGCTGGAAGCTATCGCGTGTATTTGATTGTGATCTAGACAGATTTTAGGATCGAGACTTTGTGTCGCCGCTACCATCGGGCTTGGCGTCACTACTGGGCTGACTACTGGCGACGGTTTCGGCTGGGCTGTTTGACACGCCAGGGATGGCATTAACAATGTCGCTATCAGAAGAACCCTGATACTTTTGATCCACGCTTTCATGATTCTTCTCCACTTGTAACTTTACTTGGGTGTCTTGGGTTTCGGCCTTGGCAGCGTCCACTTTGGTTTCTTCATAGTTCCAAAGCATAACAGCTGCCGCGGGCCATGCGGTTTCAATCAAGTCCTTGACGAATCCTAAGACTACTTCAATTGTTGATTTAGGCGCTTGATCTGACATCAGTGTTGTACGTTACCCATTAGCCAATCGAGAATCTTTCCACCGATGATGCAAACTTTGTTGAAAGTGGTTAGAGCTTTTTTGTTTGCGGGAACATCAGAACCATCGGATTTGTAGCCTTCGAATTTCAGAAGTATACTTCGAAGTGCGGACATGACGGTCATCAAAGCCAACATCAATGCGACTACGGCAGCTTGTAGACCACCAGCATTTTTCATGACACTAGAGAAGGTCATTTTCTGTTCGACTTGTTCAGTTGTTCCTTGAGTTACGACAGCAGGAACCGGCGAAACTACAGGAGCGGCGACTGCTTTAGGAGCAACCACGACGGCAGGTGATGCCACGGGCGCGACTTGAGCATTTGAAATGTATGACCATGAAATGACCATAAGTGTTAAACCGACTAATAAACGTTTCATGAATTCTCCCCCGGACTACGCCGTATATAAAAGTGTACTTAATCTTGCAGCTCTTCGCAGCCAGCCTTTTAAAAATACTATCTGCGAAGGGTTCTTCAATACAATGTCACAATAGTGATCGAGCGTCTTTGTTATAAGGCCGGACAAGAACATTTTTGGCCCTAGATCCCGAATCCCCTTACGAGTCACACTTCCTAAGATGCCATCACGCACGGGATAGTTCAATACGGCTTGTGCGATAAATCCCATTTCCTGCTCACTCATGTTAACCGAAAGATCTAAAAGCGCGGTTGCACTCCCCTGGTCTAGTTCTGATAGCTGCAGATGGTCCCAGAAGAACGCTTTGTAAATAGCTTTGGCTTCGTCGAGGGTAAGCTTTGAAACGTCATCAGCGGTCACTCCTACCTTCCTAAAGAAGGATAGCATGTGCATGGTGATACCAAAATTTGTAGGCCCGCCGTGGTCCATTGGGTTATCCACAAATCCACCTTCGTTACCCAGAAGATAGAGCACTGCGACATCAAAGCTGCTCATTTTTTGTCTACCTTGTCTTTGATGTAAATCATGTCTTTCCCAAGTTTAACGACTTCTGTTTCGGTTGATTTAAATTTCACGAGAACCTTGTGTGTGGCGGCAGCTAGCTTTTCAATTTGTCCGTCCGTTTGACTTTCAACCTTCTTGATGTCCATTGAGTTTTGTTGGCTGTCCATTAAAGCTTTGCCGGAATATTTGGCCATGTCATTGAAATTTTCATTCATTTTGAGAAGAGCGGCGCTGACATTGTTTTGAACTTCGTGGCTTTTAAGTGTGACGGTGGACATCGTGGTTGCAATCATGTCGTGGGATTTCTGGGAATCTTTTTCCATGTGACGAAGCTTCTCACGGAGTTCCGCAATAGCTTCAATCACTTCTTTCTTCATGAACTTCTTAAACAGAACGTAGGCTAAAAGTACCGCTGTTCCGGCAGATCCACCCTCAATAATCCATTTGAGAATTTCACTGAATCCGTCCATTCACCCTCATCAGCTGATCGGCAGCGAATCGTATTCGTCATTCGTGAGAGTTGTACCCATCATAAATTTCTTTTGTACTGCACTCAAAGCAGTGAAATCCAAAGCTGAAATGACAGTTCCAATCAAATCATTATGAGCTTTTTTTGCAGCACCAGAAAGCCTTGATGGTAAAGCCAACTTAGCTGCTTCGCCTGACTGGGTGAGTGAGTTGTAATAGTTTTTGATTACTGTCTTTTGATCTTCTGTGAGTTGAGGTGCTCCACTAGGACCAAACACCAACTCCAAACTTCCGCGTTGAGCAAAGCCCGAGAATCCAGAAAACTGATTTTTCAACCAGATCTGAAATGAGATTAGATCAATTGGGAAAGCCAAATATTTTAGAATCATAAATTCCCCTTAGTAGTTTCTATTTGAAATTTCTCTAACTTTGAAGTGATTGCCAATGGACTCAAATGAGTTTCCAGAAGAACCACGGACTCCAATGAAGTGTTTCCCTGGAGCTAAAGGTATTCTGTAAAACGCGTGAAACTTCGTGTAGTTGTTTGGTGCAGAAGTCGCTTCTTCAGTCCATGACTTGCCATCAATGTACAAGAAGAACGTGAAGGTTCCGTTGACAGCTATGCCCACGTTAGTTTCAATTTCTATATCTCCGCCGAAAGTTTCAACCATGGCTGACATACCAGGCATGTTCCATGAAAAACCACCAGGCAAAGAACCAGAATTATAACAAGAAGAATTCAAATCACAGAGCTGGTTTGTTCTGTCTGCAAGGTTGTAAGAATCAAATATTCTAAGATCCTTGATCCCACCCATGCTCACAGAGTCTGTTCCCATCTGTCCGTGATTGAACACAGAATCAGAGTAGGGATGACCAATAAGCCAGAAATTTGCTATCTGAATCGTGATCGCTGTAGACGATGCGTTCTTGTTTCCTGTCGTTCTGATTTGGAGACAATGCCATCCTTCGGCCAATCCAGAAATACTGAATTTACCGGGGTTCGCTACTGACAAAGAAGTGTAGCAATCAATTAATCCCGTTGCCGAGTTGAACGCCCCACCACCCGATATTTGAAACATAGCCCCGGCGAAGTTTGAAGCGGTCAAAAGATTCCCGTTCATTTTCAACTCACAGATGCCCATGTTATTTTCCATGTTCAAGCTGACTTCAATGCCAGTTCCATAGAACCACTTTTGACAAAGGTCATTGGTGGTATTGCTTTGATATACTGCTCCGCCCTCACCAAAGTTTTGACCAATTACCCAACCCTGATTGTTTGGAATTGTGTTTGTCCACACCACGTTTCTAGAAACATAGTTTTGCAAAACACCAATGGAAGGAAAGAAACAGTTTGGTTGAAACAAATAGTTTGCAGGTTGAAATCTAGCAGAGAGAATGTTTCCTCTGTCCAAATTCACAATCGCTGCAGGATCTGCTTCAGTGTATTCAAGAATCATAACTGGCTGAACAACGTCTGAAGTATTATTGACGTTTATCAGTTTCAAAGTGTGAGAACCTTCGGGAAGATCAGAACAGATTTTTCTCCATTGAGGAGTGCTAGGATCAGTGAACGTGTAGCTCTGTCGGGGAAGCGGTACGCCATCAAGCGTAAAGTCATATTGCGATGTTCCCGCACCAGCACCAGTCAATCCGCCGAACAACATGTCAAGGCCAGTGCCTTTGAATTGGATGTACATGTAATCGCCTAGAGCATTACCGGAATAGATTTGTAGAAATCTATCACCTTGAATACCAAAACTATTGTTAGCAAGAACTCCGCGAACACCGTCTTTTGTGACGCCGAGAATCTGACTGTATCCTGATCCAACGGCTTGAGAGTTATAGCAATTGATTCCAGTGTCTTGGACCTGATTTATCCCCAATGAGTGGAACGGTCTGAATGCATCCTTCTTTTCATTGGCATGGTTTGCGGCACTAAAGATTTTTCCATACAGCGTGATTGTAGGGTTCGTATATGAGTTTACTGTTCCGGTTGCAAAACCAAGTTGTCCTAATCCAGTGTTCACAGAATTTATATAAATCAGTTCCCAGTTTGTAGGACCATCAGTGATGAGGGCCAAAGCGTTAGCTACAAAACCAGCGATAGGGCTGATTGAAGCTGATGTGGCACCTGAACCAATTGTTCCCGTGGAAGTTCCACTAGGAGCAATGACACTTGTCACAGCATCTTTAATAAGTGTATCTGCGGGATCAAGGTATCTAAAAATCTTTCCACCTTTAGGACCAACGGTAGGTGTTGTAATTGCGGCAGCCGGATAATTATTCGAAATCTTACCAAGGTAAGCGCTTCCACCGACTTGTTTTTGGCCAGTGGTGATTAGAGTCATTCCGTAAATATCCCAAAACAAATTTGAGTCACTTGCACCATTTGTGAATTTGAAAGTGTGAATTCCATATCCTAAAGCAATGAGTGAGTTGTCTGAAATAATTTGATCAGAGCCATTCTCAACTGTGACTCCACTGAACCCACGCTGACTGATTGGAATTCCAGTGCTAACGCCGTCGACTTGCACGTCAATTTGGTCTGACTCTGTGCTGGCCATCCGAGAAATCAATCCGACCGCATCGCATATTGCCGTCACGGTGAAATAGTCACCCGCTCTTTTGTTTCTAATGACAACGCCGTTTACGGATTGAAGATCTTCGTAACCGTCTCCTACTAGAGGATCTGCTGTCTTCCAGTCACCGTAAAACATAACTCGTTTATCATGTCTCAAACCACCAAGTGAATATTCAGGTCTGCCAGCTGAGTCAAAATTTCCAGTGAGAACAATCTTTTGAAACCAAATGCGTTCTTCGCCCCACTGAGTTTGAAGTTCAGAAAGGTTAAGTCCGCGTGGATTGTTGGTGGGGTTTGAAGTGAGACCTGGATTTCCAACTCCACCAACGGGCTTGTCACCGGGAATCACATAGTCATTGTAAGTTTGTTGAACGAAATCAGATCCTGCAGAAGCATTTTCTACAGATTTTACACGACTTGCCAACTGATCAAGTGCAGATCCGGCAGTAGTAGGAATCGGCGTATGAAAATCAGAAGGAACAGTGACGTCGTATCCGACTAGATCAATACCTTGTCCAGAAGTGACGGCATCAGCGAGCGCTTTTAGTCTTGCGTCCGTTTCATCAAGTTGAAGTTGAATGTTTGCGCCAGTGAGATAGGTGTGGCCGGAAGGTGAAGCCGAAACAGTGGCTGCAGTTCCGAGCGCCGCGATTGAAGTTTCATTTGCAGTGATTCGATATTGAAAGTTATCGACAGCCGATGAGAGATATTTTTCCCATTGATCGGTATTGTAGAAAATCCAGTTCATGAATTGAGGAGAAGGTCTTTCGGCTGGCGTCCACCCGGTGAGCTTCTTTCCAGAAGTAGGCTCAATCGTGACAGATCCAAAGTTAGTATTACCGACTGTCCAATCAAGTGTAGAACTTGGTTTCGCAGTTATTGTAGGTGCTGGCATTTATTTCTCCCCTTTTATTACTGGAAGGTTCCGCCAAGTGCCGGATCTTTTACATCTCCGAAACCTAGGTCACCTGACACTCCGCCCGCAAATGCGAACGGTACATTATTCACTGCTGTTTTAGCAAACTTACCACCATCGGATTCAGTCGTGTCACTAGCAAAACCATCTGCGCCAACAATAGCCGCACCGATTCCACCATCAAACGCGAACGAATCATCAGGATCAAATGTGGTTAGAGATTCAACCCTAACACCGGCTGGCACTGCCAGCTGTACAAACTGATAGAACGATACCTCTGATCCTGCCGGAATCGTACCATCAGATTCAAGTCCAATTCCAGCGGGATAGTATTCTTGATAGCAAACTACATTTGCTTCAGTCAGAAATTTGTAAACCTCGATGATTGTTTCTGGCAAGCCCTCTGAAATAGTCTGGTAAATTCGAGCCTGTAGAAGCTTACGGTAATCATTATCAGATTGCCCGGTACGACCAATGCCTAAAAGAACTCCCAGCTCATCAAGCTGAACACCGGAAGCGGTTGCAAGCCAGCGGTTATTTCCAAGGTCACAAAACATTTGTTCTAGGGGCTGCATCTCGGCAAGAAGTCCAGTAAGGATGCCCGTGATATTTGGCTTGTCTCGATACTGCTGAAGAAGCCTATTAAGAGCGTCGGCTATATGCGTCGTTACGGGCGTAAAAGTCATGTCACGACCGTCACATTAATTTGAGTTGTTCCGGAACTGAAAGTCGGGACTTCCTGTACAGCCGAAATGTAGTTGTTAGATGTGGTGGGGTTTGGAGCTGTTCCTAATAGAACCTCAACATCTAAAATACCAGGAATTGAATTTAGAATTGCAATCAAGTGAGGAGAAACGATGACTGGATCACCCATGGTTAAAGTATCACCGTAGGCAAGGAACTCGGTCAAGGCAAGGGCCGCAAGATTTGAAGGCGCGGTTCCGTTTGCGGTGATGTTCACAATCAAATAGATCGGAACAACCGTAGGACGTGACCAGTTTACGGGTTGAGTGAAGCCTTGGGTATCCACAATCGTGTGATGAGTGGTCCCGAAAGTAGCGATGCCAGCGGGTTTAGTAAGCCAAATTTCCTCATCAATGTCCGAATCAGCCCCGCCGTTTATTACTACTTCGTAAGATTTTGAAGGCCGTCCGCCTGAATCACTCATTTGAGTTGAGTTATCGAACACTAGAACGTCGATCACGCCAGCGACTTGCAGCATTTTAGCGCGGATAGCTTCGACTGTTCCGCCTTCTGATGTGACTAGATCTTCAGAATGACGTGCTCTTAACTGGGCATCCGTCTCCTGCTGTCGGCCTACCACTGCTGCGAGTGGGTTATCAACTGAAGTCATTCCATTTACCGCGGTGACGATGACAGTCAGAGTGTGTGCGGGCGCCGGAATAGAATCAAAAACAACGGACACGCAGTTAGCTTGAACCGTGGTTCCTGCACTTGGAATAGTCACATCGGCAATGGTTTGAAATTTATCACCGGTTCCGGAAACGCTAAACACTGTACCGGCTGGGATTAGAGTTCCACCAAGTCCAGTGATGGTAACGGAGACCGTGGACTGTTTGGCGGCAAGGCGAGTGATACCTTGCAGTGCCATCACATTATCAAGGCTACTTCCGGTTGCAGTATCCACGTATTGAGAAAGATAAACGGCTTCTGCTAGTTCCCAAATCTCTGACAACTGTTCTGAAATAATCCCGACCACTTGACCTACTAAGGATGTGGGCTGAAGATTTACAGTGTCACCGAATTGAGCAGTCATTGCGGCGTTAAGATTTACCAGCACGTCATTTAAAGTCTCTGCGACAAATCCAGTACTTGATAATCCGCTCATGCAATGACCTCATTAAAATTAATCACACCGTTGTAATATTGAACTGCGCAAGTAAGCGTGAGTTTACGTGTAGCCCCATTGTAGTTTAAATCAAAACCGATGATAGAAATAACACCTGGTCTCGCAGCGATTGCGGCCTTTAAAACTCCGTCTACAATATCGCCATCCGGATTCTTGACAAGGATTTGTTGAAAATAGGGAACCCCAATATCTAGATCCAAGAACCACTCACCATAATAGGTGTGTAACGCCTGGGATAAATCTTGGGCAGCTGCATCCAAAGGATCAGTGATGCCAATAAAATCACCACCGACGATTGAAACATCGCCCGTAGTCCTATCAATTTGAAAGTCGTAAAGATTCATTCCACCATCCCCGGCGCAGTAGTCACACCTGATTGTGCATTAGGACCGCCCGTTGTGGAAACAGGTATTCCAGAAAGCACCTGGGCATTAGTCGTAATATGAGAAACTATTTGGTTGCCTACAGCTTCCCACAATAGCTTTCCTTTTGCATCCTCTGCAGGAGTCGGGTTGTCATTGGCAATAGCTTTGATTGCAGCCCAAATCGCATCCCCTAGAGCGCTACCATTCATCATCAGCCAGATCCTTTCAAAGCTGCAAACTTAGCTCTAAGCTGATCATAGTCTGCGATGTTAATAAAGCCTTGAGGTCCCAGCATGGTGAAAACCATTGTCTGATCAAATAGCAAAAATAGTTTGTCGATCAAATCGAACAGTTCATCGCCCGCTGTATTTTTAAGTTGGAACTTTCCGGAAGGATCAAGAGAGATGACGGCTTTGTCATTTCCTAACAGGAGGTTTGTAGCATGGCCGACAAAAGGATTATTTGCAGGATAGATTCCGGGGTAAGCGATTGCATCTGAAATATGGTGCTTTCTAACATCTTGTGGATCAACTGTACCTCCGCCGCTTAACCAAATGTCGAGAGACCTTTCAGAGAAAATCAGAAGAACTGAATCACCGGCTTTAAGTGGAAGAGACAAAAACGCTTTTCCAGATCTGGGGAAAGCAACCGGCACGTTGTAAATTACTGGGAACGAAATGATTTCACCAGTTTTATATTTCCTCATAATGCTCGGCTGAACGACGGCGAGTTGTTTAGCGGAATCATAGGAAACAATTGAACCCGGCATCGCGGTATGAACTTCCGTTAGCCGCTGCTCCATTGCATCAGTAATGACTTGAGCAAGAGTCGGTGTGAATTCTGGATCAACTGATGAATCGTCTTTATCGCTCATGGACTTGTCTCCACTGCAGTAAACCAATCGTTACCATGAGTGTCACCGTGATGAGAAACTTTGTAAGCGGTGTACGTTCCTTTTAGTCCCAAGGATTGAAGACTGATCTTGCGACCTGGGAATATTTTTGGCTGACAAAGACATTCAAATTCAATGCCCCCAAGCTTTCCCTTTTTCTTAACTGATCCTATTAATCCCGTGTCACTGGAAACAACTACTGCTTCATGAGAAGTGCTTCCTCCGTTAGGAAGAATCTGAAGAGCGCCGTCTTGTACCGACCAGTTTAGGTCGTGTTTAGCAGTGAGGTTAGTGATCACTTGCGCGGTTGAACCACTAGCCACAAAGCCATGTTGAAAGCTTGCAAGACCTGTTTCTAAACCACCAGTGTTTCCAATTGCGGTTCCAAGATCAGTTCCCATTTTAACAAGGATGTCTTTAACGCCCGTACCTGGTGGAAAGCTTGTGTTTGATTTTGCGGTTTGGATTTGTGTTTCACCGTCACCTGATTCAATAGATGTCTGCCAAGTGGTTCCGGTTTTTGAGTGAATGACTTTTTTAATATTGCCGGTGAATAAAACTTCCGGTGTCCCGTATCCCACAAGGAGAGACACGATTGAGTTTTTCTTCTCACATAAGGATCTAGAATGTTCATTGAGATTGAAGATTTCAATTTGAGCAGTGTTCGGTGTGCTTTCTAAAGATTTGTTAACCTTAAAGGTTACACGTAAATCAACAAACTTAGATGCTTCTCCGCCAGGAATTCCAACAATCAAAGCCCACGTTCTATTAAAAAGGGTAGGCATTAGGTTGTCCCTACTTCTGCGTAGCAGAGTCGAACTCTATTACCTAGCTCCGTTCGTCCGGGTGGATCATCGTTACCTGTAGGATCATAAGCGTAAAGTGTTCCGGGTGGAAGTGCGGCGTTGTAATCGTATTGCGCAAGTAGTGACTGATCACAAAGAATTGGAACCCCGTCGATTAAATCATTTTTGTTAACATCTTGAATGCACATGATCCAAAGAGACGCCCTTTCATTCCACCTAAAATCAAAGAAATAAGAATTGCCATCAAGGTCAACTTCGAATGTGTAGTTTGGAATGTCAGATGTGACCGGAAGTAATTGAAAACTCATTTCACTACCCCCGTTGCTTTAAATCCTTTGAACAAAAGTGATGACCGCTTTTCAACTGTCTCTTCAGTCTTTTGTTTTCCGATGTCTTGTTGAGGAGCGGCTTTGGCGGCAGCTTTTTTAGCAGCACGTTTGATTTTTATTGTTTGAGAATCAACGGTTCGAATCGCTTGCAATTGTGCAGAGAATTTTAGCGAGTTACCGACTGAAGGATCACGTGGGAAGCTAAGAGATGTGAAGAACATGTTGTAATAAACTTTGAGTCCAGTAATGACAGTGAAAGGAGTTTTGTTGTCCTTCAAAGCTTCTAACCAATCAAAAGCTGTCTTCACTCGATTTGTATCGCCGTTTAAACCTAATAATCCGCCAAGTGGTCCGCCGCCAAATGATCCAGCGATAGAACCGATTGCTCCGCCCGCTGAACCGGCAAGCTTTGCGCCTACAAGAGACGCGGCTTGCGCTCCGATATTTGTCAGTACGCCCCGAGCAGCAGACTGAAGAGAAATAGGGTTATTAGAAATAATACCATCAATAGTAAGTTCGTCATTTTGAATTCTAATGTTGTCCGTGATGTCAGATCCACTTTCGACCTCGAATTGTGTGATCTGTATTTTACGCCCGTGAGTGATAGACATCGCAGCATCAATGACAAGGTAATCTTGAACTGTCGTGTCCGTGTCACTAACTGAATTTGGGTTAACCCTAGCTACTGCAATGACAGTACGTTTTGCAGGATTGAGAACGACGTTTAATAAACCCATTATCCGGCTACCCCGCCCGCAAAGTTACGGCCTGTTTGTCTCAAGATGCCATCAAGACCTTTTTGAATTCCGTCACTGACAGCGGAACCAACTGCTTTAGGATCTGCATTTCCGTGGATGTTAACTTGAACTGGCGCAGAGACATTCTGCTGAACTCCGCCCGTTGTATTATTGGTAACAGGATTGCTACTAGGAGACAGCCCCCCGAGACCTGCCCCCGCTAATCCTTCTTGTCCAGCTACCCCTAAGCTACCCAAGACATCGCCCCCGACGCTTAATGCTTTCCCCGCCACTCCTCCGACAAAACCAGCCACTTTACCAATAGCACCGACGAATCCCGCGATTTTGTCGCCTATGTAATCAATGATCGGACCGAAAACGGTAGCGAACCAATTCCCGATAAGCACCATGATGTCCCACCAGCCTTGAAAAGCCGTGACAACTGCCATGATGTAGAACTTAACGACCTCAAAAATACCACCCATGAACTTGGTAAGATTGGGGAACGTGTCCTTAAACCATTGAACAAGTAAGCCAGTTACCGAGTCACCGCCCGTGAAGAACTGGTAAACGTCTTCGAGCAATAAACCAACGGCTACAATTGCCAGTCCTATGAGGGCGGGGATAGCTAAAGCGATGGCTTGGGATGTGAGCATCGCTACATCAAGAGCGGCAAAGGATGAGACAAGCCCAACAATTGCCATTGCGATTCCGCCCAAGAAGGAAACAATCTGAAGTGCTGCGAAGGCACTCATTGTGTAGAGTGTAAATTTTATAATGTTATTGAATCCACCGAAGATTCTTACAAGTCCCATGAACGAAGTGACTAAAGCTGAAGCCCACTTCCAAGTGATTTGAATGAACGTTGCTAGGCCCTTAAAGAAGTCAACCATGTCACGCTTGATGACATTCTTGTTCACTAAAATCCAGTCACGAAACTTGTCCATGACATCTTGAACTATTGGGATGAGGTATCCGCCGATGAGATTCTTAAGACCTGTTATGACGATGAGAGTTTTCTTGAGAGAGAATTCAAACTCTACGCCCTGGGCAACGGCTTCTCCTGACATAACCCCGCCAAGGTCGACAACCTGGTTTCTAAGATCCTGAATTCCGCTAGCACCTTTTCGTAAGAAGGGAAGCATTTCTGCCCCTGATCTTCCGAATATGTCCATGGCGAGTTTTCCGCGTTTACCTTCGTCGGTGATGTTTGAAAGTCTGTCTGCGACTGCCGTAAATATTTGTTCAGATGAGGCTCCTGACTTAACAAGTTCGGAGACGCCGCCGCCAAGTTGGTAGAAAGCTTTTGCGCCTTCTGCCCCGCCAGCACGTGCGTCTCCTATCCTTCGATTCAGTAGAAGTAGCGAATGGCCAAACCCGTCTACGTCCACACCCGAAAGCCTTGCAGCACCCGAGAGTTCTTGAATAGACTGAACCGAGAAACCTGTTTTTTGTGATAGTTTTTCGAACTTCTCGCCAGCTTCAGCAGTTGAATGTGCGAGTTCAAATAATACAGCGCCAGCTTCAGCCACTTTGATTGCGATTTCTTTCATCGCATCCTTAGCGCCCTGAATCTTTTCCTGCATATCAACAATGGGGCGGGTATCAATATCGAAACCCCATTTTGTAACCAGCTCGCGAACTTTCAAAGCATCAGCCTTTCATGCGGGCAGACTGCTTTGCAGCCATTATGCCCTCTGTTTCATCCTTGATGTCGAGTGCATCATTGGCATCAGCCAAATCAAGGATAGACCAATAGGTCTGAATCTCATGGAGCGTTGCAATTTTTGTTAGAACACATCGCCACACTGACCAAAGCATATTCGGCGGACATTCTATTCCTGTTCCTTCTTGGGAATCCGGGATAAAAGATTTAATCCGCCGAGACCTTCCAAAAAATCTTTATATTGTACCTCCAGCACCGCCCAGACAACTTTGAAAAGATGTCCGATGCGTCCGGCGAAGTGAACATTGAAAACCTTATCGAGCATTTGATTTCCCACCATAGTGGAAGCCAATAGATCCTTGATAGTTTTCAAAACCACTTCTTCGTCAAGATTTTCAGAGAGACCTTCAATGCAAAGGCCAATAAGTTTCCCGGACACTTCTGCGTCCATTCCACCGGATGCCACAAGATTGCTCAAAGGTTTCCCAATAAGTTTTGTGAGTCTGGTGAAGAGTATGACTGCCTTGTCAGCTGGGAGCATTGTGATCGTATAGTCTGTACCATCTATATTTTTTTCGATCACATTTCTCATCAGTTACCGCCCTCGTTAACCACGAGATTATCAGTCTTGATCATCCACTCGCGAGTTTTTGACTCACGACCGAATTCAGCACTGGGAAATTTTGTGATGAACGCATTGGCTGCAGTGTAAATACTGTTTCCAGAAGCGTCTTTGACTAACACTGGGACTAAGCCGCCGCCATTTAACTCATCTTGAATCAGAAGAGTTGAAAGGGTTTGGTTAGATTCAGAGGATTGGTTCAAGCTGATTTTGATTGAACCAGATTTGTTGTTTGATTTGGATCTGGTGCCTTCACCATCGACTCCAATTTGCATGGACCAGCTGTCTTCAGCACGCTCCACTGTCACTTTGGAATCATCAGCGAAACCAGTTAATGGGAATCCGCCGACGATGATTGCAACCTGCGCAGGATTATATGTCTTCATTTAGTTCTCCTTAAACTGTTACAACGCCGTCAATTTTAAGCGAGTGTATTGCACCTGCTAAAACTGCGGTGAAGTTGATGTCTGGTAGTAAACGGGCAGTTCTGTCGGACACGTTAATGTTTGCGACCAATGGAACTGTCACGGTGTATTTAGGATCTTTGGTAATTCCGCCAACTGCTTCGGCGTCTTCGAGTTGAGCACGGACCAAAGATTCAATCGCTGCCACGCCAATGTCGGTGTAAGGAATTTTAGGAGCATTCACTAATGCTGCGTAAATTCTTTCTTGCATCCGTGCGTGCAACCAGTCAATGAAACGAATCACGTCAATGAACTCACCAGAAGCGACAACTCCTTCGGAGGTGATTGCGACACCGGCGAAAGTTTTGTAGTAGTTCATTGATTTGGCGACGATGTTGTTCACTTGAGTTTGAGTCAAGGCATCATCGGAAATGATTCCAGCGAGGTTTTTAAATTTCCATGTTTCAGAACCAGGAGCAAAGGGAAGACATAATCCAGCCCACGCAGCTTCTGGGAAATCGCCTTGATCAGCAGAGTACATCACTGCAGTACGGCTGTAGTTCTTAGCTTTAAGCAATGAACCAATATCAGAAGTTCCGTTTGTCAGATCAGATGCATCAGCAGAAGCGGTGAAGAACATTCTTCGTTCTGCTTCAATCCAGCCAGCGATAGCCATCACATCAGCAGGAGTTCTGTCGGTTGAGATAACTGCGTACCAGTTGTTCGTAGAATCAAACGCTCTTTGAAGATCAGTAGCTGCTCCAACGTTTGCGGTTGTTTCAACTGACACAAGATTTGTTGACTCGCTATGTGCGAATCCTTGACCGGCTACTTTTGCAGTTAGAACAAGAGTGGTTGTTCCGGTTGCATGAGCATTACAATTTGCATCGGCATTGATAAGTGCTGCGAGACCAGTAACAACTTCAGCAGCAGTAGGAGAAGTGTCAGACAAGAAATCGTAAGCCACGCCGTCGATTGTTTCGATGTAGTGAACAGCCGCTTGAACGGTAACATTTGGAGTGACCGTATCAACTTGTGCAACCTTCGCACTTCGTAATCCGATACCCACTTGTTCCGGTGTTTGAACTTGACTGAACACTGCAAGAGCAGCTTTGTAAGCTAGTGAACTAGATGACCAGTCGGCTGCGACGCCGGTGATGTCCGAGTAGTAGCGAACGTATTCGATTGTACCGTATGCGGCAGTTGGGGTTTCGGCAGTCAGAATAAGCGGAATACCGAATCCAGCTTGGCTAACAGCCTTTGTCTCACGTGAGATTGTCACGTTAATGATTGAATCTAAACTCATGTTATTCTCCTATTTGAATTTCATCAGTTGAAGCTAATGCCGTTACTGACTGGTCTTCTAAATTTACTTTTTCCACCGGTACTGCATCATCCACCGTTACATGAACCGTTTGAAAGATCACGTCCATTTGTGCGCGGTCTTCGTAACGGGTGTCAAACAACTGGGATAGCTTTTGAACATTAGTGTAATCAGTAGGTGCTATCCCTGCCAAGATGAAAGCGTTTTGATTGCTTTGTTTCCTGATCGAGCCTTGAACATCAGCCATCAAGTCGATAGCGTTGTCCGCCCAAATGTTACAACTCACTGTTAATTTTCTAAGCCCCTCCCAAGTGAATTGAGTCTGCTGATTTGGAGCAGTCCCAGTCAAATGCGAGCGTTGATCATCCTCTCCTATCATCACCGCACCGGTAATAATATTCAAGGACGCATACGGTCTATTTGGTCTAGCCGTGGCTTGCTCTTCCCAAATCACGGGAAGCTTTGTTTCCTTAGCAAACCATGTGTACACGGCCTGTTTTAGGACAGCGAAACTCATGATCCACCTACCTGACTTTTATCCTTGGGTTGCATGAGCATAGCGATTGATCGGTAGTGTTTAAGATCTAGCTGCTGCCATTTCTCAACCTTCTGAACTTCAAACGCACGATTGTCCCAGAAGACAACATCAGCTTCTCTAAGATTGTCATTGGATGAAACCATCAGTGGAACGTCGGAATAAATTTTAATGGCTTCTTTGAGTCTATCGCCTTCGGGAAGGAGCAGCATTTCATTGGCAGACAGAACCTGGACAGACGCCGTGATTTTGCTATCAGAAGTAGGTGCGCCACGGTAAACGCCATTGACTAAAGCTCCGTTGCCGGACATGCGACGAATGGTTATCGTTTCCCCAAAATCTTCAACTAAACTCATTCGCCCCCCTCGCTTGTCGCGTCGTCATCGCTGTCTACCCCAGACATCACTACTTCGAAGTTAACAGAGTTCCTCATTTGCCCCGTATCAATCAAGGGCTTTGATGAACCTTTTTCCGCAATAGTTGACGGCGCGTTTCTAGGATCAGTAATAGCGTTAATTTTAGATTTAATAAAGGCCTGAACCATCACACCGGTTTTTGATAGTAGCTCAACCACCTTCATGTTACCCGCAAAGATCTGATCCACGCCCTGATCGATGTAGTTATTAATGGTCTGCTCTTTTTCATCGTGAGTTGTTCTGATGAAAGGACGTTCAGGAGTTCCGACGTTTCCGAGTTTTGTAGTTGTACCGTATTCATTGAACACCGCAACGTCGACTACTGTAACAGGAGCGTCACCTTCTTTTTCAGCTTGATGCATTCCTGATGAACCAAGAATACCAACTTTAACAAAAGGCTTTTTTTTAACTTTTTCTATTTCTGCAAGGATGGCTTTAGCACCGTAGTCCGTGTCACGCGTGCTCATCTAGCTCAAACCAAAATGGGAGTTATTAAGAGTGACCTTCTAAGTCTTAGAAATTCCATACCGTAGGCAGTTTGCTCTAGTTCTGGATCATTGGAATTGGCAGTCAGTGGCTGATATTGTCTTTCCAGCATGTCAACTTTCTCCATAGCCACGCCAGTATTACCTTTGCGGGTAGAGATAGTCATCATGTGGGCTGCGAGATAAGCAGTAGCCGCATCAGTTTTGAGACCAAAAATATTAGGATTAACAGTGAGACCGGCTAATTGGAGAAATACATTGGTACGTGTAGACGCTTGGGTAGCAAATTCTGGTGCTATTACACCCAGTATTTGAACTTGATTAGAGACACCCATAGTTCGTCACTCGTCCTTCTTTGGTTCCGGCAACTTCAGAAGTTCTTGTCTATCGGAAATAGCCTCAATAATTTCGGGCCGTTTATCTTCAGCCTTCCATTTCTTGAGAAGGTTTAGGTCGATAGTAGCCTTCACCATTTTTAGAGCATCTTTGTTTTTAAACTTCGTAATCGAATTGGAAGAAGAATCCTCCGAGGCGGTTTTAGCCCCGGAGAGTTCTATAATTTCATCTCTTTCAATTCTGTCTTGAATCGTGGTGTTCAGACAGGCTTCTTTCCAGACATCATAACCAACTTCGTTTACACCGGGGATGAGTTTTAATTTCTCGTTCACGATGAGGATATTGGTCATGTTGTACTGGATAAGCATCAATTAAATCCCGTCTGCGCGTGTGACTGATAAGGGGTAGTACACTAGTACTCCGCCGATTCTCTCATGACATGCGATCATGAATTCCAAGCCACGAGGTTCAGCTGGGAATTGTTCGAAGTCTTGAGGAATTTCCAAGGTCAATTTATCAGGATCACGTTTGTATGCAAGCATTGAATCCACACCAGCACCAGTCAAGCTGGAAAGCTCATTGAGCCATTCAACGTTCTTGATGAAAGATTGGTTGTCCAAGAAATACTTCAAAATTGAAGCATCACTGAATTGACTGCGTGCAGTGCTAGTCAAATAGTTTTTGGTTCCAATGGGTAACAACAATGTGTCAGGAGCTTCCACACCGAAAGTGGTTGCAACAATTCCATTAGCAAATGCGTTCAAGTCACGAAGAACTTGATCGGGAGTTTTGTTAATGAATTTTGCAGCAGCTGCAGTGCTAGCAGTTGTTCCATTTTGCACGCCGTCTTGAGGAAGGGTGTAAATGGTGATGTTTGCGTGGGTTAACAAACCTTGCAATCCAGAAGCAGCGTCACCCATGAATGCAATCTGATTTTCTTTTTGCATGATGGCGCGTTTAGCAGCGTTTGCACGGCGTTGTTCTAAAGGCTTGTTAGCATATCGAGCAGCGCGAATTTCTTGCACACTGTAACCGTAGCTAGCTCCGATAGATTTGATTGAAGCGATGAACTCTTTACCTTTGATGTCTGCACGGGGAAGATCATCAGCATAAGAGGCGATGATTTTAGCCATACCGACTTGGTCGTATTGTTCATACTTGATTGTCTCGGCACCGGGACCAGCACTGTAGCTGACAGGAATCAAAGTGCGAGCTTTGAGTTCTGGGTACATGACATCGTACGATTTTGCTTTTACGCTTTCGAGCTGTCTTCCGAAGAAGATACTCTCATCAGCATCTAATTTTGTAGCTTGTTCTTGACTCATTTTATTCTCCCCTTATACCAAGTTTAGTTCGATTTGGGCCAATCCAGCTGCTGCAGCAGATGTCATAAACACTGCATTAGGCACTAGGAAATTGTGACCACTGTCTGACACTGCACTGAAAGAACCGAGAACCGTGTTTCCGCCGTTAGCAGAGTAGCGAACGTAAACAGCTGATCCAGGAACGACAGCAGATTCAGGAGAAACCCATGCGCGACCTTTGCGCAAAACGTTCATGGCTCCTTGGAACACATGAAGTTGACCGACTTGAGCTTCAGAGACCAAAGCTAAGCCGAGAAAAAGGTTTCCAGAAGCATTGGGAAGAAGAGCTTGCTCATCCAATGTTCCTTGAACAACGCCAAGTCCGGGGTTTACACCACCAGCTTCTTGAACGAGTTTAGAAATGACATCGTGGAATCCGCTATCAGCGAGCTGTCCAGCGTTGCCGGTGACTTGATTGATTGCATAACTTGTTTGCGACATTATCGTCTCCTTATTTTTTCACGCCAGATAGCGGTTGTTTCCAAGCATCTTGCGAAGTTGTGATCATTTTATTTCTAGCTTCGACAGATCCTTCTACGGTTTTAGCAGCAGCATCTTGTCTAGCTTCTTGGATAGCAACGCCTAATGTGATTGCTTTCTTTTCGACTAATCCTTCGAGGATATGATCGAATCGTGCGTTCACATAATCAGTGCTTTTGCCTTCGAGGTTTGAACCTTTAGCTTCAGCAGCGATGACGGCTTTCTTGATTTCCAAATCGGTCATGGAATCAATTTTGATTGATGCATCTTTAAGAACGGCACCAGCGACTTTTTCGACTTTCATGCGCTCTTTAACCATCTCACGAACCTTAGCATCGTCGGTCACGACAGTAGCTGCTTTAGCTTTGTCGGATTCGAGTGCGTCACATCGAGCTTGAAGTGTATCCACTTCTTTTTGCTTCTCGGTGATCTTAGCTTCGTAAGGTTGAGTAGCTTCAGTGACAGCGGATGCTTTTGCAGCTTCCACTTCTTTTTTCACTGTCTCTGCATCTTCAGTGTCTTTTTTCACTGCTTTTGCTTTTTCGCTTTCGATAGCTGCTGCGAGTTCAGGTTTGACCTCAAACTCGACGCCATCAATTTTAATCTTTGTCATTATGACATCCCCTTCTGTTGGTTCCACCATCTCTGCATCAGCTGAATCGGTTCTCAATTTTACTGTCGAACCGGCTCTTCCCTTTGCGACGATAGCTAAATGATTGTATTTGATGTTTCTTTGGATCACATCGTACTGCTCACCGTTAAAAGTACCAGGAGTTTCTTCCATATCGCAAGTATAACCACAAGATAGCTCCTGCTTTCCGGACTCGATCATTCGGATTGCATCAGCATCAGTGATGGTAACATTGGTTGAAAGATGATCTTGATCATCGCGTGACACGTGATCAGAGGTGAAGCCTACGATATATTTTTTTGTGTTCTGTGCAGTCAGTAATGCTTCGATAGGATGATCATTGGTCACTGGAATATTTGAAAGTGATGCCATTGATTCTGCAGAAAAGACTTCATCGGGATGTCGAAGTTCGCGTATGATTGAACCATCAGCACGACGATATTTGAAAACGCCGGTTCGGGTAGCAAATGCGGGCATGCGCACGTAACCTTGTGGTGTGCGGCTAACATTTCGAAGTTGGCCTACATCAAATCTATGAACCTGGTTGATCAAGAATTCCCCTTAAGAGCCATTATACCAGCTTTAATCGACGCGAGTTTCCTCAATCTTGAGGTAATAAAAACTAAAATGCAAGTGGTCAAAGTTGGCTGGACCACTATTCATCATCTTCTTCGTCATCTTCAGCACTACCACGACCGCTTAGTAGCGCACCAGCTGCAAGTGAGGCAACCGTTGCTAAACCAATTCCGTCATCCTCATCGGCATCATCGGCTTGTTCCATGACTGGTTCACCGTAACACCTACAATTGATGTCATCACCAGGATTTCCAGTGTCAGAAGGTGGATCATCCCAGCGATATTCATTGCCTTCTTTCTCGGCGTGCGATTCTCGAACTCGTTCATCAAGTGATGTTCGCCAAATATAAGACGTGATACCAACTTCGTTTTGACGTAGTTCGTTAAGTTGGGATGTGAGTTTTGAAATTTGATCCCTAGCTATTAGTGCAGCCCGTGAATCCGCAACGCCAAATCTATCCGCAATCTGTTCGGCTAAATCTTCGTACCTGGTTCCATTCATTAGACCTTTGTAGGTGATCTGCTCTAACTCTCCTGAAAATTTATCGGGAATAGATTTGATCAAACCCACATTCAAGGACGCAAACGATTTTAATTGTTCTGCTAGATAGGGCTGCTCCAAAGTGGGATTCACACCCAATACTTTTTGAAAAACGTTGACCACATTTTTTTCGTTTAAATCACTAGCGGACATTCCAGCTTTGAGTGCCACGCGAAACAATTCATCTTCAGTGAAGTCACGGGCGAAGGCACCTTTGAGTGTGGTAATAAGCCCCGCTAAATCTGATGACCAGGAATCTTTTCTGACTTCGGGGCGAAGTGCTGCAGCGGCTGCTACCAAATGGGGAAGAAGCGGCAAGAAGACATGCTCGAATGTTTTCTCCATGTGGGCGACTATAGCTTTAAGCGCACGAGTGTATTCCCGGATCTGGGACTTTGGTTCAATCATCCTTGGCGGACGTTTGAGTTTCCCAGGAATCTTTTTGTGAGAAGCCTTCTTTAAAGAAGCGAGACTTCTCTTTTGAACATCATGTCTCACCAGGTTTCGCATTCGAATATCCTTGAGTTTAAATGAGAGAAGAACTGAACAAACTTCGTGTTACCAATTTTGTGAATCAATGTGTGGCAGGTAACGCATAACGGGATGAGATTGTCAGATACATCGTCACCGCCCGATCCTTTCGTTTTGATGTGATGTGCGTGGACCTCATTGTTAGATCCACACGCTTCACAAGACATCTTCGAATAGGTTGCAAGGAGCTTTTTATTCTCGATGCGTTTGGGCTTTGGGAACATTAAACAATTCCACCAGGTCCTTCTTTAGGAGCATTGGGCGGCTCTTTACTTGGGACCGGCTGATTCTTCGCGGCTTCTTTTGCCATCATTTGATTTGAAGTCCCGCTTTTGTTCACCATGTTGGTCGTAGCTTTGAGTTGGTTTTTTGTATCTTCCAGCTCTTGTTCCATTTCGGGATTGGGCGGAATTACGTCGCGCTCTTCGTCTGCCAAAGTAATAGTATCGCCATAACTATCACCACCAAAACGGGAAGTAGCAACCTCCGAAGGATCGAGCACACCAGCGGCGATGTACCCGGTATCAGTCTGCATGTGTTGGAATCTAATGAGAGCTTTGTCAGAATCGTCCATTTGCCATAGAGGTTTGAATTCGATTTCTGCTCCTTCGATAATTTTGCCATTGGTAGGCCCCTGTTTGGACTGCTGCATGAGTTTGAAGAGCTGCTCTAATTGTGGGTAGAGATGATCTTCTTGGTAAGCCGTCACCACATCATACCAGTTATTTTGATCATGCTCACCGGTAGCATTCATGCCGTCGGCAGATTCTCCCAATACAATCGTGTGAGGCATACCAGATGCTGCAACCACGCGACCATTAATCGATTCAAGGACATCTTTTAATCCAGTAAGAGCAGTTGTTTGGTTTGAGAAGTCTTCTGATTCATCTAGCACGATGGTTCGGGCAATTGATTTACCCATGTTCACAAGTTCCAAACGACGCATGACTAGCTGGTCATCACCACCGGAAATCATTTGCGCAAGATCTTTTACTTTGAGAACCGAAACTCGAAAGTCCTGAATGACGGACGCGACGGAGTCGTGTGCAGCATTATAATTTCGAATAGCATTTTTTGTTTTATTAAGGATTGAATCTCCCCAGTAGTTGTTTTCGATAAATAGAGTACGCGGAAGCGGTACGCCATCAAAACGAATGACACGAGTGTGATGAATAGAAAAAGATACATCAGTTTGCGCTCCACCTTGACCTCGTAATGCTAGCCCGTATATTTCGGGCAGACCGTAATTGGATTGTCGAATATCACCTTGCAATTGTTGAGGCTGAAGTTCCCAGCGGTTAACAAGTGTGAGTGACGTGATCTTGTTTACTTTTGTGGCATCGAGTGGTTCGGATAAATCAATCGTGTCATCCGTTCCGATGAGAAGAGCAGCGCCGCCGTAAGTTCTTGCCCACTTAGCTGCGTGATTGAATTTCTTGCGGACATCGATTTCATCAAACGCTTTAAGGATATTTTCTTCCTCATCCTTGTCAACGGCTTTGATACCAATCCACTCACGAGTCGCAGCGTCTACGACCTTATCAACCATTCTCCCCGCGAGGTCATCGCCAGCATACAACTCTTCTGCATCTCGTTCGTCCATTCGCATCCAGCGGACTTCGGCGGACATGCGTTTGTCTCGGCCCTTCATTCCAAGGCCGGTTAGAATATTAATCCAGCCATCGGTGCGAACCTTTTTTTTGAACAAATCGAGTAGAGAATCTTGCTTTGTATCTGACATTTATTTTTCCCCTTCAGGATCAATGTGTTTCAAAATCCCGATTATGTCTACCGCTACCCGGTTTGATGCACCAGGATGTTTAGCGTAAAATTGTAATGCTGATGTGGCGATGTTTTGTTTCGTTTCCAATAGCTCGATTCTCACTCGCAATTTGTGAAAGCGGTCCCAAAGCTCTTTTAGTGAAATGTCATCTATTGTAGTTAGTATCACACTCAAAAGTGTAAAAGGTTTGCCATTGTTCTTCTACCTGAATTCGTAAGGCGGATAAGAGCCATGGTCAAGTTGTCCACACAATCGTCATGAGGAGCGTTCGGAAAGGCTACGACTTCTTCTAAGAAGATGTCAACCGACGGCATCAAAGCTGGTTGCGGCAAGTAGACGTTTCCTGATTCTATTTGGGCAGATACGGCATACAACCTTTGCTCTTTTGAACCCTCGGGATTAAAGGCAATGATGCCACTTATTTTTGACTTCAATGTGGCAATGAGTGCAGGACCATTGGCCTTGTCTTCTACAATTTTCGCTTTGGCTTCGGGATGCTTTGCAGTCATGTTTGTAAAAGCTTGGATGGTTTTCGGAAAGTCCATGCGGTCTCGAACCATATCTATCAGATAAACATCCGCACCTAATCTTCCCCAAACCGTTCCGACCACATAGTCGTTCATCACTTTATCTTTGAAGGTTAAATCCCATACCTGGATAACCTCATCAAACTTTACGGGTTTCGATCTGACATCATACCATTTGAACCATTGTCGTTTAACAATGTTTCCTTGATCAGCCGTTGGATGCTGCTGATAGAGAGAATTCCAAACACGCGCGCCGACAGATGCCTTCATTGCACCCATGACTTCGGGTGGATACTTGTAGGGCCACATGACATCACCTATATTTCTAGGATCATCTTCTGAAGGACCGACTTCATTGACTGCCGGTAAAGATAGGATAGTCCATTGATCAGCAGACTTATCGTTCTTTGCTAGCTCAATCAGACGCCCAGCTAAATCATCCTCGTGCCATCGAGTGAGTGTAAGCAAGATACGACCATCTTTTTCAAGTCGGGTGTACAGGGTTGATGTATACCACTCCCAGATTTTATCTCTTTGCACTTTGGACATCGCGATTTCTTGGTTCTTGATTGGATCATCAATGATTGATGTTCTTCCTCCCATGCCCGTAATACCGCCGCCGATACCGACCGAACGATAAATGCCTTTATGATTGACCACCTCGAAAGAATCATTTGTACGAACCCAAACACCCTTTGCATTTTTGTTCATGTTAATTCCACTCAAAGTGGTCTCTGGGAATATATCACGGTACTCGTGACTATCGATAATCCGCTGCACATCTCGGTTCATGGCTGAAGCAAGGTCGGCGGAATAAGAACAGGCAATGATTGATTCGTCCGGGTTTTGCCCCAAGATAAAAGCCGGAAGCCTTCGTGAAACCAATTCTGATTTACCGTGACGTGGAGGGATCTGAATGATGAGACGTTTGATTTCCCCTGAAATGAATTTGTCTAAATAGCGGCAGATGGTGATGTGATGCCAGTTGATGACATAATCAGGTTTGGTCTTAACCGAGAAGTAGAGCATCTTCTGCCGAGCTTTGGTGTCTAGTGCTGACTGCGCGGTTGCCAGCGCTAGTTCAAGTGTCTCGCTTCGGTTCATCTATTTTGAGCAGCATGTTTAGTTTGGCAAGCTCTTCCATTTTCTCTTCAAAGGACTTCTCATCATTGAGCTTGTAGGGTTTTCCGTCTGGTCCCAGGTTCTCAACGGATTGGACATCTTTCCAGCCATGTTGGGTTTTGAGATAGAAGATAGTCATGACCGGCATCTTCCCGGAGTTAGCCATCGAGTAGGCGGTCTTAAAGAGAGACGCAGTGGATTCAGCCCTACCTTTTAATAACGCGTCATTTGTTCTCTTGTCTCTTTTAACGCAACGCTCTAATGTTTTCTTTGAGATTCCAAGTTTTGAGGCGATAGCTTCCATGGGAACACGGTAGGCGGAAAGGGCTTCCACAATCTTTAACTGCTCATCTGTTAGCTTTTTATTTGCCCTTGGCAATCAATCCCCTGACATTTAACATTTCATCAACACATCAATTAACATCTTCAAAACTAAGCTACTGAAATCACTGATCTATTATATAACACATTTGCAATTCATGATTCGCGAATCGCGAACTGCGAATTAACATGTCGATGTTCCCTTGTTTTATCGACACGTTTTTAGAACATAGGTACACGGTATACAGTTCACTATGTACTATGTACCTTCACCCACCGGGCGTTCCTTAGATTGCTCGGTTCTTGTAGGATCATTCTTCTCTGCCCAGGCAATCGCTGCCGGTTCGTTTCTAAATGTTACTCCTTGTTCTTTCAAAAAGGAGACTTCTTGGGCCATTTCATCTCTGAATCTGGTCATTTCGGGAACCTTTTCGGCAAGAACGCATTCATTTAGGATGGTATCGTGACACCTTTTAAACTTAATTCCAGATCCACAAAAGCATGGAAGGTTTGGCGGATAGGCTTTAAGTGGGTTGAATGTGTATCCTGGCGCGGGGCGGTAAGCTTTTGGCTTATCTAGGGCTCGTTTGATTTTAGCGTCTAGGAGTAGCTCTTCACCCACGGTTAGATCTTTTGGAAGACCTTGCAGATTCCTTAGGGCTTCATGCTGCTGCTTCATTTTCCAGGCAAGCTGAATGTCATGAGGTCGTTTAGGATCTTGTTCCTCTACGACCTCGGGACTTACTGGTTCAGGGGTTTCGGAAACTTCCGCTTCCTTCTCCATTACTTTACGCTAAGAGCAAGTAGAGAGATGGTTTCGTTAATGGACGTGCCGACAGCTTTAGCGACTTCTGCCAAACGTTCAGCGACGTGTTTTTCCATGCGGATGGTGAAGATCTTGGGTTCGCCTAAGACCTTACGTTCTTGGTGAATCTTTTTAAGATCATCGATAGTCACGGAAAGAATTCCCTTTTTCATAGAAGTCCTTTTTGATTGAGTCGTGTTCACTGTTTTTGCTCCTGATTCATGTAGTCTCGGTATTGACCGATTGTTTTTGTTGATTGCTCAAGTCCCGTCATGAGCGTTGTTACGATGTCAGCCTCAAGCTGTTCAGTGGGGATGTATCGGCAGGTGTTAAAAGCTGCAGCCATTCTTCTCATGAATTCATAGTCCATGTCACCCTTGAACGTGTAAACCTCACCCTTAGAATTTGCCATCATTAAGATGCCATCTTGGTAGGTCACTCTACAGGTCTCGGCATTCATTTCATCTTTCTGTTCCATTAGCCAATCTTTCTTTTAGAAGTTCAAAATCTGCAACCTGTTTCTTAAGCTCCGCGTTCTCTTTTCTTAGAGCTTCGTGGCTTCTTTGGAATCGATCAAGGTCTCCGTCTTTGAAGCCATCTTCTAACCATTGTTCAATTTTCTCCGCGGAGAGTATTTCGTCATTCATCGTTTTACCTTTTAGTGGGGTTGAGACACAATTAACTCTATTTCCTCTAACCCCGTCAACCCCGAGCAGTGCGGGATTGTTTTTAACCTGTTCTTTTAAAACGTCCATAACGCCATTCAGATTTGATTTCCTCACGCAGCCATTTTCTTGGTTAACATTTCAATCTCACGCTTCACATCTAGAGCTTTCATCGAGTAGTGAAAAGCGCTTCCCTTAACTTCTCTTGCCAGTAATTCGTATTTGTCTAACATCTCGTGAAGCACCTTGATTCGATCTTCTATTTTCTTATCCACTTCATCTTTGCTTTCCAAATATTCTAGATACCATCCCATAAATCCCCCTTAGTTTGAGTTAGCTAATTTTTGATAGCGAGCTAATTCATCAGCGGCAAGTTTGTCATCGGCTTCGGTGATACCTGTACACTCATGAACAAAGTCAGTGATGGTTCCACTGTTATTTGC
>JAYTHR010000406.1:0-3629 GCA_043732425.1 Bdellovibrionales bacterium | reverse complement strand
GCCGCCTGGTACGAGCGATTCAAAATTTCAGACTTCATTTGAATTAGCTTTTCTTTGCATTGAGTTAATAATTCAACAGACAACTTTTGCGCTGCACCTATAAAACTACTTTTTTGAGCCATGTAAGCCTCCCTGCTTGGAGTGTAAGACAGGGCAGCAAGCTAGAATGGTTAATGTCAGTTGATTTTTTTTATCTGGCCGGCGTCAAGTGACAAAATATGCAATGGGCGCTCAAGTTCGCGCTGGGACGACATTCGCAGCTGGCCCGTTACGCCATCTGTTCGGCCGAGCATCCGCAAATTATTAGCCAGTAAGTCCCTAGTCGTTGAACCGCGCGTAATTAAGTCCCAAAGAATTTTTGCAGACTCGTAAACCTGCATCTCAATTAAAGTGGGCTCTTCCGTATAAGCGGCCACGTAGTCTTTAAAAAATGGAGTTTCTCGAACCGAAGAATCTGCGGAATCTAGGGCGTCTACAAAATAAATGGCGTTCGACTGCGCGCTGGCACGCTTACCAAGATCAGGACTGTTCCAAATGTTCGTTCCTAGATAAGTCATTTGCGTGACATCATTAACTTTCATGAAAGCAATAACTTGTCCTAATGACTTTCCCGTATCCGGAATAAATAACACATCAAAATTAACCAGCGGAGACAGTAAATTTTCCTGAACTTCATGAGCTCTAGAAACTTTGTTTTTATTTTTTTCCGCCTTTTCTTTTTTGTCAGAATTAACTTCCTCTAGGCGCTGTTTGTATTCTTCGGCCCGGGCTTCGGGATAATAAGTGCCCAGCATTTTTTGAATCACGGTGGTAAAATCATTTTCTTTGCTGTCGTACATTTCTGCGGCGGTTATCTGGCCACCACGCGCTAAAACATGATCCCAATAAATATTAGCAAACTCGATTCCGTAGGCATCATTCGGGTAAAGCACGCCAAATCGCTTCGCACCAAGCTTTTCAAACGCGTAACCGACCAGACGATCGACCTGCATCTCGGCCGTTAAAGAATTTCTAAAAACGTAATTACCAGTCGTCGTCAGACCCGCTTTTTGAGAAAGGCCAATAAATGGAACGCCCAGAACTTCTGACTTCTGTGCGGCCGCAAGAGCTTCTTTGGATGAAAGACCACCGATAATCGCGATGACTTTATCTTCACGTATTAATTTTTCAACACCGGCTTTTGCTAACTCAGCTTGGCCCTGGCTATCAAAGATGGCTAAGCGGAATTGTGCATCAGGCTTATTTAATCGCAACCCAATACGAATTGAATTTAAAGCGTGCTGTCCGATATTTGCATTTTTACCGGTTAAAGGAAGAATGGCGCCAATAACTTTTTGATTCACCTCTTCGGCGGCTTGAAGCAAAGCCAGTTCTGCATTGGCTTTGCTGGCCTGAGGACTTTGTGGATATTGGGACACAAGGGCGCGGTAATATTGAAGTGCCGTATCGCCGTGGTGACTCTTCTGCGCAAGTTCACCGGCTTTAGCTAAAAGAATAGGTTTGTAAACTTGAGCCGATGACGTTGAAGTGGCCTGCTCAAGAACTTTTTGTAAGTCTTCGAGTGAACTTTCGGCTTCGATCAGCTGAAGTACTTTGTTTCGTGATGCCAGTGGATTTTTAATCGCTTGTAGAAGACTTTTCTGTTGTGCCGTCACAGTAGATGTCGATGTCGGGACCGGCAGCTGGGGCACCGTCGTCGAAGCGGCGGGATCTTGATGCTCAGCGGGTGACGGTAAGATAACGGATCCTGAAGGCGCCGATCTGGCAGAGGCTTCAGGAACAATTGTTCGATGCGCGTTTGAATTCGCATTTGTCACAGAATCAGAGTTTGAGGAATCTTTTTTTGTGCCAAGCGACTGATTTTTTTTTGGTGGATAATATTTTATAGGGCTACTGGTGCACGAGAATAAAAAACCACAGAGTAAAAGCAGAAGAACGTTTATAATCATTTTCGATTCCTAAGAATTGTTTGCAGTTTGTCCTGATAGTTTTTTACCAACGGAGTGTCTTCTTTAAAGCGCTGAAGCTCTTCAATAATCTCTTTTTGGCGTGAATTAATATGCGCCGGAGTATCGACTAAGACGCGCACAAGCATATCACCAGAACCCGTAGCACCAAGTTTGGGGAAGCCTTTTCCCTTTAAACGAAACGCCTGACCCGAATGAGTTCCCTGCGGAATTTTAATTTCTGCTTTTCCAAATAAAGTTGGAATTTCAAGAGTCGTTCCTAAAATGGCATCCGTGTATGAAACGGGTAGGTCAAGAATCACATCAAACTCTTCCCGCTTAAACAGAAGATGATCTTGCAAACTAATAATCACGTACAAGTCGCCAGGCTCGCCCGAACCCGGATGGTCACCCTCTTGCGCGAGCTTCAAGCGCTGACCCTCTTTGACGCCCGCAGGAACCGTCACAGACAGCTTCGCGGTTTCTTCCCGGGACGCATTTTGGCGCATAAAACTAATTGTTTTCTCGGCACCCGACGCGGCCTCTTCGAAAGTAATGGCTAAAGAATATCTTAAGTCAGAGCCCCGCGCGGCTCGTTGACCAAAGCCTGAAGTTCGTCCCCGACCGGTTGGACCAGGGCGGGCGCGACTTCCGGCGCCGGAAAAAATATCACCGAAGACATCACCGAAAATATCATGAAAATTATCCTGACCACCTTGAAAGCCCCCGGCCCCCGCGCCAGGATGAAATCCACCGCCACCAAAAGGATTTCCGTTTGCACCCGCGTGCCCAAACTGATCGTAAGTTTGACGCTTTTTTTCATCGCTTAAGGTTTCGTAGGCTTCAGAAATTTCTTTAAATTTTTCTTCTGCTTTTTTATTTCCCTGATTTTTATCAGGATGAAACTGCATAGCTAATTTACGATAAGCTTTTTTAATCTCATCCGGCTTAGCAGATTTTGCGACACCTAAAAGTTGATAAAAATCTTTTTTTGACATCCGTTTTAAGCCTCAGGCTTCGGAGTTGTAGCAACAATAACTTGCCCCGTGCGAATAACTTTATCGTGAAGCTTGTAAGGCTTCTTAAAAACTTTCGAAATATGCCCAGTGGGAACGGCCGTCGTTGGCTCAGAACTTAAGGCCTCGTGAAAAGAGGGATTAAAGGGTTGGCCTTCGCTCGGAATTTCTTGAACGCCATGTTTTGAAAGCAAGTCTTTCAGCTCTTTAGCCGTCATTTCAATTCCCGTTTTGTAAGTTTGCAAAGTCTCGGGTGTTAATTGAACTTGCAATGCGCGCTCGAAATTATCTACGACATCTAAGATGTCCCGCGCGATACGCTCGGTGCCAAACTTTAAAAGTTCAGAACGTTCTTTAATGGCATTTCGTTTATAGTTTTCAAATTCAGCTTTTAAATACAAAAAATCATTCTTCCACTTAGCAGCTTCTTCCAACGCTAGCTCAAGCTCGGTTCCGGCAGCAGTTGCCCCTTCGGCGGCGTGCAAAGGATCTTTTTTAAGCTCTGAGTTGTCAGATTTAGAATCATTTTTATTATCATTAACCATAGAAGCTCCAAACTATTTATTGCTGTATAAACATTGAGTCTTCCTGCGAAAATGTCAACGTTCGAGATCATTATCCAGAAACGTAAACTTTTCGAAAACTTGATTGCTGATCAAGACGCCAT
>JAYTHR010000405.1:0-11643 GCA_043732425.1 Bdellovibrionales bacterium | reverse complement strand
AAGAATTTTCTTAGCATCAGAATCCAAAATTTTTGCCGCCAACAAACCTAGAATCCCAATAATTAAAAGAGCGGCATTTGGAACGTGCGCTGGAAGTTCTTGAAAAAAATTAGAATGTGTCAGGGCTTTCAAAATCGGTGTTGTTTCATTCCAATGTAGCAGCGGAGAAAATAAAGACGCGCTTAATCCCCACAGCCAAGAAAGCCTTGCCGATCGGTTTGAATTTTTTGAGGCTTTGATTACTTCGATAAACTGACATTCTCCGAAATGATCTGCCGCCATGTAAATAAAACCAAATAAAGCTAGAAAAGGTGTTATCGCCCAGAGGCCTAAAAATAATAGGACCCCCAGAACATACTTAAGGTAAAATCGAAGGGTGCTTTGATTTTTTGGGTACAAATGATGATCCAATGAACCGTGTGGAATTCCCACCAGAATAAGTCCGCTGAGCGGAAGAATCAAATTCAGTGGCGCGGGCAAAATAAGTGTGACCAAAGCCACAAAGAAAAAAGGATATTTTAAAATCAGCTGAATAAAAGTAAGGCCTGAATGCAGTTTTCTTTTCAGGGAGAGCTCAAAATTGAATTTAGTCAATGGTGCGCCCCTTCCACATCGGTGGTTGGCCTCGCAAACGGCGCCTCAAAATTTCAAACACCAGTTCATTAATTAAAAAGAGGGATCGAAAATAATCCATAAGTAGGTTTATTTTCTCCGCAAAAAGAAACTGAGAAATATTTTTTAGAAGTAAAAGAAAAATTAAAGCTAGGCCAGCTGCATTCGGGTTGAAAAATAAAAGCCACACTGGGGATAAAAACAAAATATTGAAGATAAAGAAAATCAGAACGAAAAAAATGACGTTTCCACCGAAGAGTAAAATCAGGTTTTTTGAGAAACCCTCGATTAAGGCATTCCAGTCGTTGTACATGGCAACGGATATATCTTTGGCGGCTAGAACGGGCAATAAGCTACCAATTTTTTTCTCTACTAAAGTGCGCGCCAAAGTCATGTCATCTAATACTTCTGAACCCATGGCCTGATGTCCGCCGGCTTTCAAGTAATGGTCTTTGCGAATCAGAATCCATTGGCCATTTCCAACCTGTAAAGATGAAATGGGCCAGCGCCACGCAAATCGTAACGGAACGGTGCAAATAATAGAAAGTTGAACGATAAGACTAAGCACCAATTTTTCTTTTACATGACCGGCTAACTGCCGTGGAAGGGCCGTTATTCCGGAGCTACGAAAATACTGCAGAGCTTTCACGCTTCGACCAATGGCTTCGGGTGAAAAGCGGATGTCGGCATCACAAAAAAGTAAAATCTCGGACTGCGCCGCTTCGGCTAAAACCTGTGAGGCATGATTTTTTCCCGTAAGGCCTAAGTGCGCAGACCATCGGGGTTCTTGCAAAATCTGAAATTTAATCGGCGACGCAGTTAGCAAAGACTGAGCCACTTTCGCAGAGTCATCTGACGATTGGTCGTCGAAAATAATAATTTCATCAGGTTTGAAGTCCGAATTCAAAAAACAGGGAAGCAAGTGTTTTAGGTTTTCAGATTCATTCCTCACGGGGATTAAAACAGTGACGCTGGGCCGTAGATCTTGTTTTTGAAAAAGGCCGAAGCTATCCAGTCGGATCGCCGAAAATAAATTCAGCACGGCCATTCCGGTTAAAATAAAAATCGCTGCAAAAAGCCAAATCACTGTTTTTGATCCAATTTTAAAGTGGCGAGTGGCTGCCGCAAGGTCACATCCGCAAGTAGGTCTTCAATTAGCAGTTTTAGCTCTAAAGCAGTGATGGGTTTTTCAGAGTTCAAAATTGGCGGGCCCGTTTTTATATAAGCTGTCGGTTTCATAAATCGTAAAGGTTCGATGTGTAGGGCCACCGGAATAATCTGACAGTCAGGTAAAATCTTTAAAAGGTGTTCGATCCCTTTTTTAAATAGCAAAGGCCGTGCGCAAAGCGGTGTAATTTCTCCTTGTGGAAAATAAGCTAGAGAGGCGCTGGTCGACAGTTCAAAAAAACTTTTGATTTGCAAAAAAACACTGGAAATCGAATCTTTGCTTTTCGGAGAAATTCCCAGACAGCCAATTTTTTTAAGGAACGGAAATTTTGCAAGTTCACTATTCAACATCACCGAATGATGTAATGAGGCGCCGATCAACTGGCGCCGTAATATAATAATAAAAAAGCCATCCCACCAACTGATGTGATTAGCGACAAAGATCGTGGGTAGATCTGCTCTGAGCGCTGCGCGAGTCAGACCCAGGTCGTAATGAACAGTGTGAAAATTAAAAAAAATTCGAATGCGCAAGTAAAACTCAAAAAGCCTCATCACGAACCGAGAATATTCTGGGTTCATTTCTGAACTCTAAAGTTGCTGACTCCACCAGTGCCGAAAGCCAAGCCGGTACAAAAAATAAAAACAAGAAGTGTGGCCGTCAGCGCCAGCCAGATCTGACCCGCGATGGCGAGCCCCACGGGTAATAAAAGGTTGGCCGCATAAAATTTCAGTGGAAAAGAATTGTCGATCCATTTTTTTGGGGTTTTAAATTTTAATAATTCAAGGGCTGCACTAATTAATAACCCTGTCAAAAACCAACCGGCTAAGTTCTTAATCGGAACATTTAAAATCAAAGGTCCGGGTTCTTCCCAAACCCAAAATGGAGTCAGCTTACTCATCGCGGGATCTAAGGTGAAATCCCATGTCACTAGCAGTAAGGACGCTAGAGTCACTTTAAGCCAGCGATTTTTATTGGAACCAAGTATGAGTTCCGCCAGGCTAAAGCTAGGCACGGCCATGAAAAACCAACTCAGCGGTATAAGAAAGGGTACGTGATCCAAAATTTTTAAACCTAATAGGGGTGTGTACGCGTATTTTCCAAACGGAATTCCATAAGTGGTGCTGGCAAGCTCCATCGTGATGCTAATCAGATATGCGGCCGCGAAATAACGAAGCCAGCGGAAGCCCAAACTTTTTTGACATTCGTAAGCTAAGACTAAAAATCCGAGTATGATTAAGGCCTGAGAAAAAAAAGAAAAAGACATCGCAAACACGGTTGGCGCCCAACTAAAGTAACTGAGGAGTTGGGGATGAAGTATGAAAGTCGCATAACCGAAGATCGAAACAGCGCTTAAAACAACAATTAAAATCATCAGAAGTGTATATCTGGCGGGGCTTGCTTTAGCAAGGTAAAACTGGGTACACTTCCGTCTAATATGTACGGAATTTTAGTGTCATTTCTAATTGTGATTTCGTGGTTTGCTGCCGTTTTTGTAGGGCTGTGTAAAGTTCGTTTAACTGGGTTTTCAGACTTCCTATTTTACCTGTGGCTTTTTTTTCTGATTGATTTCTTTTACGTCGGGCTTTTCATTATTAGTCACGATGCGTGCCACGGAAGTTTGGTGCCAAAATCTGCCAGCGCTAATCTATGGATCGGGCGCACCTGCGCCTTTTTATATGGTGGTTTTCTTTTTGATAATTTAAAAGTACAGCACGGACTGCATCATAATAACGCGGGACTGGCGAACGATCCAGATTTTCACGGTCCTGAGGCAGGTGCTGAGAATTTTTTAAAGTGGATTACTAAATTTACGGTTCACTACTTCTCTTTTTTCCAACTGATTTTTTTAGCCGTCATTGGAAACGTCTTGATGCACCTTTTTAAAATTCCTGATCGTAATGTCATTTATTTCTGGATTGCACCCAGCATTTTAAGCGCGCTTCAGCTTTTTTACTTTGGGACCTACTTGCCCCATCGACCTCGGGCGAGCGAGCCGTTTACTGATCACCATCGCGCCCGAAATTCGAAGATTCACTGGCTCTGGTCGCTGCTGACTTGTTACCATTTTGGAGGATTTCATCGTGTGCACCATGAAAAACCGCAGGTGCCGTGGTTTGAGCTTCCAAAAGCAAAGTAGACAAGATTCGTTCGACTAGTTTAAGTTAGCATTATGGAAAAAATTATTTCTTTTAGCGATTCGAATGCGGGCAAAACTGTTTGGTTTCCGCTTTCGGATCAGGTGCGTGGTGGAAATTCATCCATAGCAATGCAAATTGAAAGTGATCTAACGGCCCGATTTTTTGGTGAGCTGCGGTTAAACGATCAAAATGCCGGATTTGCTTCGTACCGTATAAAAAAAGAAAATAGTTCAACTTGGAATCTGAGCCATTATTCGATGTTAAGCATCACTAGTCGCGGCGACGGTCGCGCCTACAAACTTCTTATTAAGGATCAGGCTGCAGAGGGTTCTTTAGCAGATTACAGCTGGCAAGCTGAAATTCCAACGACGGCTGCTTTGCAAACGATCGCGATAAAAATTTCGGATTTAAAACCGGTCTATCGGGGTAAAGAAATGCAGTCTATAAAACAATTAGATTTGTCTCACGTGGTGGAATTTGGTTTTCAGATCAATGATAAAAAAGAAGGGTTTTTTGAATTTTACTTAAAATCTGTCGAGGCCTTGTAAAAATTAAATTTCCCCACGACTGAATTTGACTGCCATTTCTTTGGCAAAATAAGTAAATATTAAATCTGCACCGGCTCGGCGAATTGCGGTCAAACATTCTAAAGCGGCTTTATCGCCATCGATAGCCCCTGCAAGCGCGGCTAACTTAATCATCGCGTATTCGCCACTGACATTGTAGGCTGCTAGGGGGATATCACACTTTTGCTTCAGTGACAAAATTACGTCCAGATAGGCCAGCGCCGGTTTTACCATGACGATATCGGCACCTTCCTGGATATCTAAATTCACCTCGCGTAAAGCCTCGCGGCGATTTCGAAAATCCATTTGGTAGGTTTTTTTATCTCCAAATTTCGGTGCTGATGCTAAGGCCTCGCGAAAAGGACCGTAAAAGCTAGACGCATATTTTGCTGAATAAGCCATAATACCTGTTTGCGAAAATCCAGCGTCATCTAAAGCGGCGCGAATGGCACCGACACGGCCATCCATCATATCTGAAGGGGACACATAATCAGCTCCGGCTTCGGCTTGCAGCAATGCCATTTTCACAAGGACCGAAACGGATTCATCATTTAATACTTCGCCATTCCTAACAAGACCGTCATGCCCGTCAGAGGAAAAAGGATCCAACGCGACGTCCGTATAAAGAACCGCTTCAGGAAATTCCTCACGAATTTTTTTTAGTGAGCTGATAGCCAAGCCATTTTCATTCAGCGCCTCTGAGGCCGCGGGATTTTTTGCATTTTCTGAAACAACTGGAAAAAGTGCAAAGCTGTTTAAACCTAGCTTCAGGCAAGATTCGATTTCTTTCAGAACCAAGTCGGTGCTCATTCGCGAAATTCCAGGCATCGCCTGAATCGGCGTGCTAATTTTTTGGCCTTCACAAACAAAAAGTGGATTGACTAAATTCTCAATCCCAAAATGAGTCTCGGCCAGACTTTGACGGATAAAGTCAGAACGCCGATTGCGTCGCAGTCGGGTTTTAAGATTTATTTTAGGTGCTGTAATCATAAGAACCTCTTTTTTTATGTTGAAGATGACATTGGTATGACACTCTTTGGTCCCAATTTTTTATACTCTAGAGCTTCAACAAAGTAGGAACATCATATGCTGACGTCAGTTGAAAAACTTCGGTTTTATCATTCAACCTCGAAAGATTGGAATCTGAATTCAATCGGTTCATTTCTTTATCCTACTGCGTTTTGGGAAACCTGTCTAAGAAAAATTATTTTTTTGAATGCGGATGAGCCTGAAAATCTAGAATTAGAAACCCTAAAAAAAAATGAACATTTACAGTTTTACGAGGGCGCTTCCGCTCTGGATTTTTTATTAACTCTTCTTTGTGGTTTGGACTCAAAAGTTGTCGGAGAGACAGAAATATTTAGTCAGTTTAAAAATTTTGTAAAGACCGCAGAGGCGCAGAAAATTTTATATTTCCGTCACCCTAAAGCCGTGCAGTTTTTATTTCAAGAGGTGAAATCCATTCGTGAAACCCACATGAAGGGTCTTGGTGTTCACAGCTACGGCAGTCTGATTCGCAAAATGAGTAAAGACCTGGACCGTGTTTCTGTCATTGGCTACGGCCAGTTGGCCGAAGAAGTGATACCATGGTTTAAAAATAAAAATATCGATATTCATGTACGCAACCCCGAAAAGTATCGGGCCGTCGCGGGTCGTGAATTTCATATTCTGGGCCACCAGCGCATTGCCCCCTTGGTCGTGATTGCGGCCCCGGTAAAAACGTCAGAACTTTTAATTTATTTTACCCAGCATGGATCAGACATTCAGCAAGTGATCGATTGCCGCTCATTGACTGCGGAACAAACTAGTTTATTAGGGCACACGGCTTTTAATGTGGTTGAACTTAAAGATCTGTTTGATCAGCTTACGGGTCAGCAAGATAAAATTCGTCAAGCTCTTCCGGCAGTCCGCACGGAGATCACTTTTCGCGTTCAGAATTATTTATCCAAGTCACAGCATCGGCCAATGGGCTGGGATGATTTGTGTTAATTCGAATATCTGCACGATCCAGCTTTCTGGCACGGTATCAAGCTTTGCAGGTGGGTGAAGCGCTAGTGAGGGCCCATCCCGAGCATCATGTTCAATATTTTTTCCGCGAATCTTTAGGTGATAAAAACTTAACGGATCCATTGTGGAAGATGCCCGAAAAAGGAGTCTTCACCGAAGACTTTATATCAGACCTTATCGAAGAGCGCACCGATTTAGTGGTGCATTCCTGGAAAGATTTGCCGACAGCCAAGGCTAGGCACACAGAAATTGTAGCCACGTTACCTCGGGCCGATCAGCGCGATCTGCTGCTGATGAAAAAAAGTTCTCAGGCAAAATTAAAAAACAAAAAAGACGTTCATATTTTAAGTTCTTCGCTACGTCGACAAAAAAATCTTCAAGAATTTTTGTCCGCAGCCCTTCCGGGTGACGCTCACGAAATTCATTTTCACAATATCCGTGGCAATATCCCAACACGCATTGCGAAGTTGATGGCCGCAGACGAAGCCGACGGATTAATTTTAGCAAAAGCTGCCTTAGATAGATTGCTTGCGGCACCTTGGCCAGACTTTCAATCGATGAAAGCAGAATTATTAGAAACATTAGAAAAATGCGACTGGATGGTTTTACCATTAAGTGAAAACCCAAATGCCGCAGGCCAAGGCGCCTTAGCGATCGAGGTAAAAAAAGAAAGACCCGAAATTTCAAATCTGCTGGCGGCGCTGAATGACGCCCCAACCTTCTCGGCGGCGCAAAAAGAGCGCGATATCCTGGCGTCTTACGGGGGCGGGTGCCATCAGAAAATCGGAATAAGCATTTTATCCCGGCCCTACGGAGAAATTAAATTTTTACAAGGACTGACGGACCAAGGAGAAATTCTAAATGCGCGCACTCTGACGTCGAATACTTCGACTGAAAAAACAAAACGAAGAGAACCAGTTTGGAGTAGCTCAAGCTTAAGGCCGCAGTTGAAAAGAACAGAAATTGATTTTGAAATCCCCGCCTCCATCAATGCCCTTTTTGTTAGCCGCATTTCTGCATGGCGTCCTTTTCAAGGCTATGTCTGGGCCGCGGGAATTGAAACGTGGAAGCAGTTAGCAAGAATCGGAGTCTGGGTGCACGGGTCGGCAGAGGGCTTAGGAGAATTCGAAGACCCGCAAATCCAAACGCTTTGCCAAAAGCCGATCGCGTGGGGGAAACTAACCCATCGGCAGGCAAAAAATAATTTGCTATTAAAAAGCCACATGAGGGCCATTGCCACGTACGAGTTGGCGCTAGAAGGGGACCTTCCGTCAAAAGATATTCTTGCTGCTGAGAGTTTTTTTTGGACAAGTAGTCATATCTTTGATCTTGTGACCGAGCAATTTCCACAAATTCTGGATCGCCAACATAGCTGCGGTCCAGGGAATACGTGGAAAGCGATCAGCGAAAAACTCAAAGGTCGGGGCTTTGAAGCCGCGCAAATATTCTTGAATGAAACTGAGTGGAGACAATAGCGATGGAAAACAAAACTGATCTTTCAAGCCAACTTTTTCTGCGGGCTTTAAAAGTCGCGCCGGGTGGCGTGCATTCGCCCGTAAGATCTTTTAAGGGGATGGGGCGGACTCCCATTTTTTTTGCGCGTGCCGAAGGCCCTTATCTTTTTGATGTCGAAGGAAAAAAGTATATCGACTATTGCCAAAGCTTCGGTCCCTTGATTTTGGGTCACCGCGATCCTGAAGTTCAAGAAGTGGTTTTAGACATGGTTCACAAAGCCTGGACCTTCGGCGCCTGCGAACCTTATTCGTTAGAGCTAGCGGAATGGTTAAAAGAAAATATTCCGTGGCTTGGTAAATTAAGATTTGTGTCATCAGGAACCGAAGCGGTCATGAGCGCCGTTCGCGTTGCACGGGGTGCTACGGGAAAAGAAAAAATTTTAAAATTTGATGGCTGTTACCACGGTCATGTCGATTCACTTCTTGTGAACGCGGGTAGCGGTTTAGCGGGAGAAGCCGAACCTTCCAGTGCCGGAATTTCAAAAACTGTTCGTGAAACAACGGTTGTTTGTCGTCTGGATGATGAGACAGAATTTTCTCGTATTTTTGAGGAAAATAAAAATGAATTAGCCGCCGTGATCATCGAACCGTTACCTGCCAACTACGGGCTTTTGCCTCAGCGAATCGAATTTCTTCGTTTCGTGGCTAATAACTGCAAAAAAAATAATGTTCTTTTAATTTTTGACGAAGTGATTTCAGGTTTTCGCGTCGCTTTAGGCGGCATGGCTGAATTAACCGGAATTATTCCTGATTTGGTGACGTACGGAAAAATCTTAGGCGGAGGTTTTCCCGTCGGTTGCTACGGCGGCCGAGAAGATATTATGAACATGGTGGCCCCGTTAGGACCCGTCTATCAAGCGGGGACGTTAAGTGCTAATCCAATCGGTATGCGCGCGGGACTAGCGACCTTAAAAAAGATGAAGCGTGTCAACGGCTGGGCGACATTAAAAGCTAAAACACAGTTGTTACAAGAAAAATTGGAACCAATCTTAGCCCCGAATAATCTTAGCATCAGTAGTTTTGAATCATTATTTTGGATTCATGAAAAAGTAAGCCAGCCTTTACGCTCGAATCACCTGATTCCCAGCACGCAAAGCGCGTCGTTTAAGGGGCTATTTTTAAAAGCCCTTGAAATGGGTTTGTATTTGGCGCCAAATGCTTACGAAGTTGGATTCATGTCTTTAGCCCACAGCGAAGATGTGATCGTGCATAGCGTAGAGATAATAAAAAAAGCGTTAATTGAAAGTGAAAAAAACGAAGTATGAAGCTCAGTCAATTCAGAACTTTATTCAGCGTGATTTGGTTAGTGTTCACTTTTTCTTTAGTCAGCTGGTGGTTTATCCTCAACCTATCTGACAGCCACGCGACTGTACCAATCAGTTTAGCCGAAATGAATCAGCGAAATAAAATGTATTTCTGGGAAGGCTCAACTCTGCTGATGACAGTCCTTGCCGGCGGCGGTCTTTTAATTTTCCTAAGCCGTAAAGAGGATCAAAGAAATAAAAGTTTAAGATTCTTCTTTGCTAATTTTAGTCACGATATTAAAACATCGATTTCCAGACTGCGTCTACAAGGCGAAGTTCTGTCCGAAGCCACTAGCGCAGACCGAACTGGTTTTGATCAAAAAATTTTAAAAAGGTTAATGGCCGACATCGCGAAGCTTGATTTGCAGCTTGAGAATTCACTTTTACTGACTCAGCAATCCGAATCGCAGCTGCTGATTCAAGATTTAGATTTTAATAACTTAACCCAATCGTTACAAATAGAATTTGAAGACCTTGCCATTCAAGTAATCGGCCAGGCTCGAATTCAGGCGGATTCGCGAGCCATGAAAAGTATATTTCGCAACTTACTCGAAAATTCTAAAAGGCACGGGCAGGCCAATTTAATTTCGATCACTTTTAAGCCAATCAGTTCCTCACGAGTTGCAATATCAGTTAAAGATAATGGCCATGGAAGTTCTGTTGCGGCTAGCAGCTTAGGTGACAAAATGATTCCGCAGGCCTCAAATCAAGGAAATGGAATTGGCTTATTTTTATGTCGCCAGCTGATTGAAAAAATGAAAGGGCAAATTATTTTTAGAACCGAAGCCGGTCAGGGCTTCGAAGCCGAAATTATTTTACAAGGTCATATTCAGGCAGGGTCTTTGTCATGAATAAGATTTTTTTAGTCGAAGATGATATGTCCTTGGGTCAGACTCTTTCCGAAAGACTGTCAAAAGACTACGCGGTGATCTGGGTTCAATCAGTCCGCGCGACGTTAGCCAAAATATCTGAACTGAAAAAGTGCGACTTGGTGATTTTAGATGTTGGTCTTCCGGATGGAAATGGTTTTGAACTGGCGAAGAGAATTCGTGAGCATTCACCGATTCCTTTTTTATTTTTGACGGCTCAAGCCGATGCGGAAAGTCGTCTTCAAGGGTATCAACTTGGAGCCGAAGAATTTATTCCGAAACCTTTTCATTTAAAAGAGCTATTACTGCGCCTAAGTCACGTTCTGAAAGTTCACGGTCACGCCAACGGTTTGATCGTTGGCCCCATGGAAATACTTTTCGATAATTTGCAGATTAAGGGGCCCGGGTCAGAAGTGGTCATGGTTCCTGATTCAGAAATGCGAGTTCTGCAAATTTTAATTCGTCAATCCCCGCAGGTCGTCGACCGAGATTTAATTATGAACGAAGTCTGGGGAATTGAAAGTGAACTCAGTCACCGGAGTATTGATAATATTATTGTTAAATTAAGAACATATCTAAAATCTGAAAGTGATCATATCAAAACCGTGCGTGGCCGAGGTTATCAATGGCTGGCAGAAAAAAATCGAGAAAATTCATGAATAAACTTTTTCAAAACGCGCTGCAATTACAGCCCCAGCCTACGCCGCCTATTTGGTTTATGCGTCAGGCAGGTCGCTACCATAACCACTACCAAAAGCTAAAAGCAAAATACACCTTTATGCAGCTTTGCAGAGAACCCGATCTAGCCGCGCAAGTCGCACTGGGCCCGATTCAAGATTTCGATTTTGATGTTTCTATTTTATTTAGTGATTTGCTTTTCCCGCTGGATGCGCTGGGATTTGGACTTTCCTACAGTGATCAAAAAGGTCCGCAGTTTTCGCACTCGCTTCAAGACGGATTTAAGCCGCGAACAGATTTGGATCAGGCGTTAGCTGAACTTCAATTTCAGGCCCAAGCATTAAAAGCCACAAGGGAAGTTCTTCCTGCAGATAAAAGTTTAATTGGCTTTGTCGGTGGAATTTGGACTTTGTTTGTTTATGCCTGTGAAGGCAGTCACGCTGGTAATTTAACTTCCGCGAAAACTTTACTACACACAGAAAATGGCGAAAACGGATTTTTAAATCTATTGCACCGTTTGATTGAAGCCAACATTGCTTTGCAATTAAAGGCCGGCGCAGAAGTTGTCATGATCTTCGACACTTCGGTCGGAGAGCTTTCTCCAACTTATTTTAAAAAGTATTTTGCCGAAAAACTGATTTACTTGGCGAATCGGTTCCCGGGGAAAATCGGATACTACTCGAAAGCGACGCAGGCTGGTTTTTTTGATGCCCAGTTTGTTTCTGCGCCTTGGGCTGGTCGTGGATTCGATCATCGATGGTCAATTCCTGAACTACTCATAGGCGCC
>JAYTHR010000404.1:0-3650 GCA_043732425.1 Bdellovibrionales bacterium | reverse complement strand
TCGGTTAGTTTACGAAAGTTATCGGGACAAACGTGAACATCAAAGATGAAATGTGGAATATGGGTTTTGTAATTACAATCGACGGGCCAGCGGCCTCGGGAAAATCTTCTGTCAGTCGTGAACTTGCGAAAAGTTTGTCTATTCCCTGGCTTTCAACCGGCTCTTTTTACCGGGCCTTAGCATTTGCCGCGTTACAGCGGAATATCTCATTGTCGGATCGTGAAAAATTATCTGAACTAGCACTTTCTGAAGATTGGAAAGTGAAGATGACCCCCGCCCGAACTGAGGTTTGGTTCGAAGGAAAGGATGTTACGGATCTTATAGCTCAAGAACAGGTTGGTAATGCTGCCAGTCTGATTAGTCATTATCCCGAGATTCGACAATCCCTGTTAGATCACCAAAGACGCTGCGCTCAAGGCGTGGCTGGGTTAGTTGCGGAAGGCCGCGACTGCGGGACCGTTATTTTTCCACAAGCCGAAGCCAAAGTTTATTTAACAGCTTCCTCGCAACACCGGGCCACGCGAAGGGCTCAAGAATTAGGTATGGATCAGCAAGAACTCGTGCACCAACAACACCAGCGCGACCAGCAGGATTCGACTCGGAAAGTAGCTCCGCTGCAAGTTCCGAAGGATGCTTTGGTTTTGGACAGCACGAATATGTCACTCGCGGAAGTCGTCCAAAAAGTCAGTGAATTTGTTCATCCTCGGTTGAAAGTCTAGCCCAAAGTTTCCCTTACATTTCCCATAAACTCTTAGATTGACCGCCTGTTTAAAAACCCCTAGAACTACACTTCAACCTTTGAGCTGCAAGACGGCTCTTAGCGTGGGAGGAAAAAAAGAAAGACATGAACAAAACAATCAGCAAAAGCCAAAAAGAGAAATTATCGGTGTTAGCCCTTCTGGATGCAGAGGACGCAGCGATCCCAGCAAATCCTGGTTTGAATAATCAAGCGTCAGGTAAAGAGTTCGAAGAACTTTTTGCAGCAGCAACAAAAGAGCAAGATTTCAGAGTCGGAGACGTGGTCTCAGGATCTGTGGTCGAAGTGCAATCAGACTATGTCCTCGTTGACATCAATTACAAATCTGAAGGTCTGATTCCAATTAATGAATTCCGTATTGTCGACGGTGTTCGTCAAGTTAAGGCCGGCGATAAAGTCGAAGTCTTGATTGACCGTATTGAAAACGAAAACGGCATGATTGCATTATCAAAAGATAAAGCAGACATGATGCGGGCGTGGTCAGATATCTCTAAAGCAGCCGAAAACGAAGAAGTCATCGAAGGACTTGTCGTTGCGAAAGTTAAAGGCGGCCTTAGTGTTGATATCGGCGTCAAAGCTTTCTTACCAGGTTCACAAATTGATTTACGTCCCGTGCGCAATATGGATGTTTATTTAGGTAAGAAATATAAATTTAAAGTTATCAAATTTAATAAAAAACGTGGAAACATCGTTTTATCTCGTCGTGCACTTTTAGAAGAAGAACGCGATAGTTTAAAATCTCAAACAGCTGAAACCATGAAAGAGGGAGCTACTGTCACAGGTCTTGTTAAAAACATCACTGATTACGGAGCTTTCATCGACTTGGGCGGTATCGACGGATTACTTCACATCACCGACATGAGCTGGGGCCGCGTAAAGCATCCTTCAGAAGTCATTAACGTGGGCGATGAAATTCAAGTTAAAATCTTAAAGTACGACACTGAAAAAGAACGGGTTTCTTTAGGTCTGAAGCAATTAACTCCTGATCCTTGGGAAACTGTGAAGAACGGTTACAAGATCGGAACTAAAGTTAAAGGAAAAGTCGTTTCTTTAGCTGAATACGGAGCTTTTGTAGAATTAGGCGACGGAGTTGAAGGTTTGATTCACGTTTCTGAAATGTCTTGGACAAAACGAGTGAAGCACGCCAACCAAGTTGTTCAAGTCGACCAAGAAGTTGAAGTTCAAGTTCTTGAAATTGACAGCGAAAATCGTCGTATCAGCTTAGGTATGAAACAGCTGCAAACGAATCCTTGGCTTGAAATGAAAGAATCTTATTCTCCAGGTACAATTATCGAAGGTGAAGTGAAATCAGTAACAGATTTCGGTATTTTCGTAGGTATCGAAGAAGGTATTGACGGATTAGTTCATATTTCTGATTTCTCTTGGACGAAGCGTGTAAATCATCCTTCTGAGATGTTTACTAAAGGACAAAAAGTTCGCGCAGTTGTTCTAGGAGTCGATTCTGAAAATGAGCGATTTTCATTAGGTGTGAAGCAATTAGAAAGCGATCCATGGAGCCAAATCGAAGGCAAATATGGAATCGGTTCGCAGCATGATGTGAAAGTCACAAAAACAACTGATTTTGGTGCTTTCGTTGAATTAGCGGCTGATATTGAAGGTCTGATCCATATTTCTGAGTTAACAACAGATAAAATTCAAACTGTTGAAGATTTCATTAAGCCAGGTCAAACCATCAAGGCTGAAGTGATTACAATCGATAAAGAAGCGCGAAAAATTGGTTTGTCTTCGAAGTTAATCAAACTTCGTGAACAAAAAGCAGATGTTGAAGATTACGCAAAAAAAGCTTCAGCAACTTCTAAGACCAGCTTTGGCGATATGTTCGGTGATCAGCTTAAAAATCTGAAAACAGATAAAGAGTAGTTTATTGATTATTAGCAAGAACCTAGACCTAGTTTCTGCATAGCAGAATGACTGAGTCTGAATGAAAAGAGAACCTGAGAGGGTTCTCTTTTTTTTTACAATTTACCCGAGGTTCTACAATGAAAAACTGGTCGTTCCGCAAAAAATTTGTCGTTGGTCTGATCGTTTTATTAGGTGCGGTTTTTTCTTACCGTTATTTTTCTCATCGTTCGGAAAATCCCGATAAGCCTTTTTCAAAAAATGAAATTTTGCATTTAGAAATCACGGGCGTGATCATGAACGGAAAGAAATTTCTGACTCAGTTAAAAAAATACAAAAAAGATAATTCAGTGAAAGCGATCGTGATTGAAATTAATTCCCCGGGCGGGGCTGTTGGTCCTTCGCAAGAAATTTATTATGAAATTCTGCGCGCTAAAAAAGAAACTAACAAACCGGTTATTTGTTCTAGCACGGGCTTGATGGCCAGTGGTGGATACTACGCGGCCTTAGGTTGCGATAAGATTGTTGTCGCACCTGGTGCCTTAGTCGGCTCGATTGGTGTGATCATGGAATTTGCTAATTTAGAAAAACTTTACGAATGGGCGAAAGTTTCTAGATACACCATTACGTCTGGAAAATTCAAAGACTCGGGTTCAGAATACCGCCCGATGCGTGATGATGAACGACAACTTTTTCAAGATATGATTAACGAAGTTTACGGACAGTTTGTGGACACGGTCAGTTTAGCTCGCGGTTTGAATGTGGCGGATGTGAAGGCGATTGCGGATGGGCGTGTGATGACTGGGGCCGCCGCAGTTAAATTGAAACTAGCTGACACCGTTGGGACCTTTGAAGATGCCATTAAAATCGCGGCGACCGAGGCTCACTTAGGTGATGATTACAGAATCTTTCACCCGAAAAAAGACCGTATGAGTCTTTTAGATTTTTTACCTTTTGATGACAACGATGAAGATGATTTGAATTCCTTAGATAAGGTCAAAGATCTACTTGCTCAGTCGCGCCAGGGGGCGGC
>JAYTHR010000403.1:0-11691 GCA_043732425.1 Bdellovibrionales bacterium | reverse complement strand
CCAGCAATCCCCATTTGAATAAAGACTGCATCAGCTTCTTTTTTTCTAAGGTGGTTAGAATTCTTTCGCTTTCGGTGAAATCTTCAGGCTGAAATTGAATCGATTCAATTTTAACGCTATCGCCCCGGGCGGCCACGAATCCGATAGCGTTTTTAACTAACGATTCGTATTTAGCAATTTCTTCAGCCGATCGTGGGGCCCATTTCGTTTCTGATTTTCCATCGGGCGTGGTAGTGGTTGTCGGCACGCTGTCGATAAGAACGGCGACACTTATTTTCTCGACATTACCCGCAGCTTCTTTGATATTTCGCACTGTTTTTGGAACCTGATAATTGACTGATTTCACTTCTTTTTTGACATCTTGCTTGAAGCCCACTTGGCCAGAGTTATCGTCGGCTCCGGGAATATTGGAACGTGATCCTGGAACACCCGTCGGATTTGTTCGAGCTCCGTCTAAAGATTCTTCCTGAGTTTGTTGGGATAGAATCGCTGTTTTATCTGCGTCAACGGTTTCTTCAACGGCGGACACAACTTTGTGATTAACGGTTGCATCAACTTTAGCAACGATTTTACCTTGGCCCACAACTTTTGATAAAATTGTTTCGATGCGAGATTCTAAATCTTTTTCCACTTTTTGCTTTAATTCCATGATGTCACTCGAAGCTCCGGTTGCACCGTCACCTTGTCGCGATAACATTTTTCCGCGGTCATCTAATACCGAAACGCGGTCGACATCCATACCTTCGACAGCGTTTGCGACTAAAAATCGAATACCTCGCACTTGTTCGGGCGAAAGCTCTTTGCCGGGATTTAATTCGACAACGACCGAGGCCGACGGAGGAGAGCTTTCCTCCATAATTGTCTTCTTTGCCGGTAATGCCAAAATAACTTTAGACTGCTTGACGGCATTCAGAGTGTTGATGGCGCGAATTAATTCACCTTGCAAGGCTCGTTGGTAATTAATTTTTTGCGCATAAGAATTTATTCCAAATTCTTGTTTGTCAAAAATTTCAAGACCAATCGTTCCTAACTTAGAAGAGCCCACTTCAGACATCAACTGCATTTGTGTTGAATGTAAAAAGTCTTTTGGAACCAAAACTGTTTTTCCACCCTCTTGCAATTGGTAAGGAATGTTCTTAGCAGTTAATTTTTCAATAATTGTTGGAACTTGATCTGCCGGAACGTTAGTCAACAAAACGGCGTAATCCTTCCCCGAGGTCATAAAAATAACAATACCGATAGTTACTAAAGCTACGAAAAAAGAAGCTAACAAAGCCGTTCGCTTAGTGGGTCCTAAAGATTTATAAAATTCGCGAAACTGGCCAACGATGCCACCAATAATTTTCTCCACATCACACCTGCATTTTCATAATTTCTTGATACGCATCGATAATTTTATTACGAACTTGCACCATCACACGTAAGGCAAGGTCTGCCTTTTCACTGGCTAGCATCACTCCTGCAATGTCGTCCGTTTTTCCGGTCGCTAATTCTTGCGCTTTTTTATCTGCATCGAGATGAATTTGATTTACGTTATTAACAGCTTCCTTCAGAGTATCCGCGAATGAAACGCCAGCTTCTTTCGTTGCCGGCTGGTCCAATTTTAAATTTTTATCAAGATTGGCCGTTTCTAAAAAACGGTTGGCATTCGAGATTGTTAAACCATCCATGGTCTATACTCCTCAGTTATATTGCTGACTTAGGGCCATTACTTAAATTATCTACCAATTTCTAATGCACTTAAAGCCATATCTTTAGTTGCTTGAATAGCCTGTACGTTAGCCTCGTAAGAACGAGACGCCTGTATCATATTGGTCATCTCCTCCATCAGGTTGATATTCGGATAGGCCACATAACCGTCCTCATTGGCGTCAGGATGGTTAGGTTCCAGTTTCAGCAATGGCGCTTTTTTATCGTAGACAACGTCCGTCACTTGCACGCGTTGAAAGTCTGATTTGGGATCATTGGCGCCCATGATTTCTCCGAAAGATTGCGCGTCGGGCATGGATTCGAAAACGACATCTTTTCGGCGGTAAGGGCCGCCTTCAGGAGTTTTCGTGGTATTGATATTAGCGATATTCGAAGAAATGGTATTCATGCGCGCGCGCTGCGCGGCCATTCCACTTCCACTGACTCGAAAACCGGTTAAAAAATCAGCCATTCACAACTCCTGTTTTATCAAATTAATTGAAAACTACTTTTTTATTAACGAGATTCACTGATCGCATATTTTAGTGCGGCCATTTTTTTATTGATTAACTGCAACGCCGCTTTGTACATGATGGAGTTTTCTGCTAGCGACGACATTTCTTTTTCAAGATCAACCGTATTACCATCGTTATTCACAGCCACATCCGGATTTTCGTAGATGTCAGGACTTAAAGCGGGCTTTCCGCCAATAGCAAAGTGACGGCTATCCGAAGTCGCCATAGCATTTTTTCCATCCATATCTAATGCCGTCGCCAGCGCATTTTCAAAATCTAATTTTTTCGCATGGTAGTGAGGAGTTTCCGCATTCGCAATATTCGAGGACGTTACGTTGTGCCGCATCTGCCGCATCTTTAAAGACGTTGCTAGCGCATCCGTTGTTTTATCAAAAAGATTATTGCTCATAAATGCCCCTCTACACGATACTGATTTATTTTATTTCTTAAAGTTCGAATCGAAATACCTAAAATTTCAGCGGCTTTCGTACGATTTTGGTGAACAAAATATAAAGTCTGTAAAATATATTTTCTTTCTAATTCCTCAAGCTTCATCCCCGGAACTATACCTATGTTTGTTTTCAAGGGGCCCATTTCTAAGTTCTCGGGTTCGATCAATCCATTATCTGTTGCCAAAAATGCATTTTCTAAAACGTGCTCGAACTCGGTGAACTGACCCGGCCAACCATACTGTAAGATTTTTTCTAACGCCTTATCGGTTAATTTAACTTTTGGTTTGTTATTCATAAGACTTAAGACCTGAAGAAAAAATTCAGCCAGTTGGGGTAAGTCGGCTTTTCGTTGCGACAAGGTAGGCATTTCAAGCCTCTGGCAAGTGTCCGGGCTTAGCTTTGAAAAAATTTCTTCGCCATCTTGCTCAGAAATTGTAAAAATACCTGGCATTAAATCAAACACTGGACCTTCTACCTCCGTGTAGATAGGGCAAGCGAAATTCTTAAAAATAACTTTCTGAATATGCTGTGCGAGCGTCGATTTTCCTGTGCTGTGTTTTCCAACGATAAATACGGGTTGATCAGACCGCAATTGTTCAGATTTTTTTAAAACTGCGATCATGGTTTCCGATTTAACTTGGATAGAGCCGTAGTCCATTGAACTCACTCGTTACCTTCCATTTTTGACATTGCAGGAATACGCTTGAGGTATTTCTTGTAGTCATCTTTCCACTGCGCTTCTTTAAGTTTATTTTCGGTTATTTTTGACCATACTGTGGCCTCGGGGCCTTTTAGCTTAGCCCAAATATTTTCTGCTTTTTTTAGTTCGCCTTTTTTAAAATAAATATCCCCAAGCTTGTAGCGCTCTTCGACCAAATTTTGAGACTCATCGAACTTCTCTAAAAGAAAACTGTATTTTTTTGCCGCATCGTCTAGCTTATCTTGTTTCAAATACAGGTCAGCTGACAGGTTTGCAGCACTGATGACGTCTCGTGGGCTTACTTTTCTATTTTTACTAGCAATTTCTAATATTTTTTCTAAACTTTTCTGCGCTTCCTCAGGATTTTTTTTCTTTATCTGCATTTCAGCAATACGCGACAATGCCCCCGTAGAAAGCTCGGGCTTGCCGTTCCAGACTCGAACCAGCTCGGTCAAATACCGTAAAGCCGTATCCACATCACCTTTTTTTTCATAAAGGTCAGAGGCCAATTGCACTCGGACAATTTGATCAGACTCAGATAATAACTGAGGCACTTTAATTTTTTCGAGTTGCTCGAAAGACTTTTGAAAATTTCTGTTTTGAAAATAAACATTAGCCACACGCAAATTCAAATTGTCTTCTGATGGTAAATTTTCAGTAACCGCAATCCACTTTTCCCGCTCGGTCCCTTTAACTAACTGCATATTGTTTAATGTTTTATTATATTTTTCTAAAGCAACGTCGTAATCTCCGGCCATTTCGTAAGCCAAGCCTAAGTAAAAATCCGTATCGATACGGTCCTGATGCTTTATCCACGTGTCTGCGTACTTCTGATACGTTTTTAAGACGTCTTTGTGTTTTCCGTTGACAGAAAAGTGATGAATTTGTTCGAAGATATTTCTTATAATTCTTTTGGTTACTTGCTTAGAATCGGGCCGAGCCGGATTTTTCTGATAGAAGTCAGATAAAATATCAACGGCTTTTTCATAGTTTTGTCTGCGGGCGAATCCCTCGGCGACCATTGTGGTTTTAAACTGATCGATATTCACTAATTCACTTTTAAGGCTCAGCTCATCCATTTTAGTGATGGTTTGCTTTAACTCTTCTTCTTTCATGCTTTTCATTCGGGTGCTTAACAGATGCAATCTAGAAACGATTGTTTTCGGGCTATCCCCATACCGAAAATATGTTTCTAAAAATGCGCCCACGGACCGCGATTGATCGGCCCCTAAAATATCCAGTAATTCCCCGACTCGGGTTAACGCATAAGGGGCGTAAGGATGTGAGGGAAAGCTTTTTGCAAACTGCAAACCCGAGCGGTGGGCTTCTTTATATTTTCTTTGCCAAAAATAGCTTTCCATCTTATTAAATTCACTATTTGGAAATTGGCCCGCCAGCGCAGGATACTTCAGGGATGCTAAGTTGTAATTTTCGATCGCCAGATCATATTTCTTAGCATCAAAGTAAAAATCAGCCCGTCGAAAGGCAGCTTCTGCCTGCACATTACTGTTGGAACTTTGTTTTTCTAAAGCATTCATTTCAGCCACTGCATCCTCGAGGCGATTAATTTTCGAGTAGCTAAAACCCAGGCCCAGTCGCGCATAGTCACTAGATAAAGATTGCTTAAAATTTTTATTGTTCAGGTGATTATTAAACCGACGAATAGCAGTCATATAATCTTGTTTATCTAAAGCTAAAAGACCTAACTGCAGCGAGGTCCGCTCCGTTAAAACTGACGTTGGGTAATGTTCAATTGCTTGAAGGTAATTAAACTGCGAAAGCTCGTAAAACTTGTCGTTATTTTCCTGACGCCATAATGCGGCCATGGCGTCACCTTTCATGAAGGCAACAGATTCTAGGTACTTTGAATCCTTAAATTTATTTTCAAACCAGTCTGCCGTTTGCTTAAATACTAAATATCTTTTCTTATTAAAAAGCGTTTTTAATAATTGCACTTGCTTATTTTCAGCCGAATTAGCCGCTTGAAACTCGTACACCGGAGGATTCTTTTTCATCTGAGTCCAAAAAAGAAAATCATTTTCCAACATCGGAAATTTAAGATAATAATTATTGTCACTTTTCAATATAGCTTTTTCATTGATTTCAATATCTTGAATCACAAATCGATTAAAGAATTCGTCGGCTCCGTCAGCTAGACCCGATTTTAACAAAGAAGATGTTTCGATTCCGCCAGCTTGCTCGACTTGTAAAAAATCAACATCTGCCGGCAGGCGCTTTCCCGAGAGCGAATCACCGCTGTCAGAAGACTTCGACTTTTTCAACGTCGGCGCTTTCTTGGCAGCAATTTTTAAGCTGGGCTTTTTTTCTTTTTTCTCTACAGCCGGAACATCTGCCGGGCCGGCAAGGTCGTGCGTAGCGCTGTCGTTCTGAAAAAAATCGATGATTAGTTTTGAGGGTTGGTCCGTTAGGTAGTCAAAGGTGTCCACATTTTCATTTTTTAAATTAAATTCCACGACCCACCGCCCGTCAACAGGTTGGGGCTTAATTTCGATCGACTTAACAAATGGATTTTCAATATTCTTAATTTTAGTCAAATTGACTTGATCTGTAACTTTAATTAAAAGTTGAATTCTAGATTGGTTTTTATCGTTAATTCTTTTTAAGTCATAATCCCAGTTCTTTTGTCCAGCCAGTTCGAAATTGAAAGTTTCTCCCTGATTTTTAACTAGACCTATAAGATCTTCGGCCTGCGTTTTTGAAAACACAACCAACACGACAACGCTTAAAATAATTTTTCTCAGTTTCATCAGAAGATTCAAAAAGCATTTCAAGTGCCACCCCGTAAATTCTGTGGTTAGCTTGTATTTTCGAGGCTAGGAAATTTTATCCCTTTTTTTTTGGCAGCTTCCGACAAAATTATGACAGTCCACTCTTTTAATTAGACTAGACGACTTTTATTTTTGTGCTCATACTTAAACGACATCATGAAAAAACAACTTGCTGCCGTCGCATTCGCTATTTTCTTACCACTTTTATTTGTGGCGTGTGTTTCTTCTTTATTAAAAGAAAAAGCACCGACGTTTTCAAGTGAAGTTAAATTTCTACCGCCGACAGAGCCTTTTGTAGTTTTAAATAAGTCGGTTTTCCCTTCGTGGAAAAGTCGACTCACCGGCAACGTTTTATCCATTCTTTCGGATTGCCAGGCTGGCAATCCGACATCTTTTCATGATCTTCACCACATGATTGAAGACTCTGTTGATAGCCCGCAGGTTGCTAGTGAAACTACGACTACCTTTCAGAACAAACCGGCACTGCAAAGAATAATTCGTGCCGAGTTAGACGGAAGCCCCCTTGAAATAAAGTCTTTAGCCTTTAAGCGTGTGAACTGTGGTTATTTAGTTTCTTTATCCGGGAAGCCCGAGCATTTGAAAACGGATCAAGGGGCATTTGATTCATTTCTTAAGAGTTTAACATTTAAATGAACTCTTTAACCGGAGCTTCATTTAAAGACTGGGCCACCGAACAGTTTTACTTTCTTGGCGGAATCGTTCATTTAATAAAAGATTGCCTGACGGAAGGATTTAAAAAACCTTTTTACTGGTCGCTTCTTTCTGATCAAATTTATTTAGTGGGCTTTCGTTCACTGCCCTTAGTTCTTATCACCGCCGGATCTACCGGAATGGTGATGGCCTTACAGTATGGTTTAGGTTTAGAAAAGTTCGGCGGTAAACCCTACGTTCCTAGGCTGGTGGCATCGACAATTTTACGTGAAATGGGCCCTGTTTTTACCAGCCTCATGCTGGCAGCAAGAGTCGGAGCCGGAATTGCGAGCGAGATCGGTTCCATGATGGTGACTCAACAAATAGACGCCATTCGCGCGCTAGGAACTTCACCCATCAAAAAGATAGTCATCCCACGGATATTAGCCTGTCTGATTGTGTTACCTATTTTGGTGGCCTTCGCGAATTTAGTTGGAAATTTAGGTGGGCTCTTAATTGGAAATTACGAATTAAGTATCGATCCTAATTTTTATTTTCGCCGTGTGGTCGAAACATCAAATATTATGGATTACTTAGCTGGGTTTGGTAAAACATTTTTCTTTGCTTTATTTATTGCCGTACCTTCTTGCTATTTTGGCCTTCAGGTAAAAAATGGAACTCAAGAAGTGGGAATCGCGACCCGTAAGTCTGTGGTCGCCTCTTCTTTGCTTATCTTGGTTGGGGATTTCTTTTTATCAAAACTATTTTGGATCATTGAAAAATGGCTGTAATCGAAGTTAAAAATTTCAAGAAGTCATTCGGCACTAAAATCATTCACGAGGATATTACTTTTTACGTTAAAAAAGGCGAATGCTTGGGATTGGTTGGCGGTTCCGGAACTGGCAAATCAGTTCTTCTACGAAGTCTGATTGGGCTCGAAAAATCAGATGCGGGATCCATTAAAATTAACGATGTCGAAGTCGTTGATTTTCAAGAATCCCAGTGGTTAGAGATTCGTAAAAAAGTAGGCTACGCTTTTCAGGGCGGGGCGCTGTTTGATTCAATGACGGTCTTTGAAAATCTGGCTTATCCCTTGGAAGAACACACGCAGCTCAATTCGGGTCAAATCAAAGATAAAATCACTCAGCAGCTGGGCGAATTTGGTCTTCACGATTGTGACAATCTTTATCCAGGCGAGCTTTCTGGCGGAATGCAGAAACGCGTTGGCCTGGCGCGGGCGATGATGTTGGAACCAGAAATTATTTTGTACGATGAACCCACCGCAGGTCTGGATCCTTACAATACTAAAAAAATACAAGATTTAATTCTTCGCCTAAAAGCCAAAGGGGTCACTTCTATTTTAGTAACCCACGACATGCCGACTGCTTTCGCCGTTTGTGACAAATTTGCTTTTCTAAAAGATAAAAAAATTATCGAGCAAGGAACTATCGAACAATTGAAAAGTCGGCCAGACGGAATGATAAATCAATTCATTGAGGGACAGATTATATGACACAGGTCAAAGTAGGAGCTTTTCTAGCCATCGGACTTTTCGTTTTATTAGGTTCTATCTTTATGTTGGGTTCCAATAAATCTTACTTTCAAGAGGTTTTCAGAATTCACGCTTTTTTTGATTCCGTTCAGGGCTTAAACAAAGGAAGTATCGTTTCTCTTTCTGGTGTTAAAGTCGGCAATGTCGATGCGATCAATTTTAATTCCGAGCGGAACTTGGTGGAGGTCACCGTGCGCGTCGATTCTGAATTTAAAAATAAAATTCGTAAAGACAGTCACCTCGAGCTTCGCACCCAAGGAGCCTTAGGGGATAAATTTTTATTTATCACGCCCGGAACAACTATTAGTGAGTATTTGCAAAACGATGATGAAATCACGGCTGACTTTGGCAATGATATTCTTTCGATCATTAATAAGCGCGGCTCGGAAGGAGAAAAGATTTTCGATATCATGAATGAACTGCAAATTCTGTTAAAATCAGTTAATTCACAGAACAAAATTCCTTCCTTAATCAATAAGCTAGATTCAGCAGCCGGAAATATGTCAGAAGTTTCACAGCGTTTGAATTTGACTTTAAAAAATAGTCACATTGATCAATCTTTAAATAAAATTGAAAAAATTGTTGATAAAATTGACCGCGGCGATGGAACGCTAGGGGCTTTAATTAACGACCGATCGATTCATGAAAGAATCAAAGGCATCCTGGGTGCTGGCCAAAAGAATCAACAAGTGAAACAGATTTTAAAATCTTCTTTTGAAGAATAATTTTGCCGATGAAGGATTTATGCGCTTTTTCACCGACACTGTGCCAACTGATGGAAATAGCGAAGCCCCACATTTCACAATCGGAAGTTTTTGAAGACATCACGCAGTCGAGTTCTTCTTTAATAAAAAAAGCTTTAATTTATTGTCCTGACGCTTTTGGTAGTCACGCCTTTGATCATTTTCCGGAACTTTATCGGGATATGAAGCAATTCAGCACGCACGAAGTTCAATTGCGTTCCGTAGTTCCACCAGTCACCCCTGTTTGTTTTGCATCTTTATTTACCGGAGCCCTGCACCTTCTAGAAAAAAATGAACACGATGTGATTGTGGTCTGTCATCAAGAGTACGATGATCTTGTTCATGAGACAGGGCCTTTTTCCGAACAGGCCCACTGGGCTCTTCAAAACCATGTTAAAACCTGGCAGTTACTTTCAAAGGCGGCCCAAAAAGCTTGGAAAAAAGATTTCTTAGTCGCGTTTACGCCGGATCATGGAGCTCATGAAGTTCATGGCGTGAGCGATCACGGGATCGACTGTCCCAAGGATATGAACTTAAAACATTTTCATACTCTATTTTAAAAATTTCTTCACTTGATCACGAAAAACATCGTTTTCCGCAGACGGAACTTGCCGTCGATCTTGAGTAAATCGAATTTCTTTTATAAATCCAGGACGAAATTTTTTATTGATAGCGTCTTTCATTGATTCCGCCATGAAACCCATTTGCTGCATCCAAACAGAATTTTCGACCCACAGCCAAAGTAAACCATTTCGATACGAAATAGGTTCTGAATGATCTGATACCGTTTTACCGACGATGTCTTTCCAGTTCAGCCATAACTTCCAACGCAGGTACTGATCAGACACGGGCCCCACTTGTGATTCTAGAAGCTTTTGCAAAACTTCGGCTCCGGTTTGGAATTTGGATTTGTAGTCGTTTTCAGCCATTTATTTTTTGTAGCACAAAACATTGCTTTTTCCGAATGGAAAGTCTAAATCCACACAGATGCCATTAAATCTTGAAAAAATAACAGTTGTCGGAGCGGGTCTTGCTGGAAGTGAATGCGCTTTACAATTAGCCAACTTGGGCTTTCAGGTCACTCTTTACGAAATGAGATCGATTCAACAAACTCCGGCCCATAAAACGACCGACTTTGCAGAACTTGTTTGCTCGAATTCTTTCGGGACAATGTCCGAAGTTTCAGCTCCGGGTCAATTGAAGTGGGAAGCTGAACAAATGAATTCCCAAATTTTAAAAACGGCAAAAAGCTGTGCCGTTCCTGCAGGACAGGCTTTAGGAATAGATCGCGAAATTTTTGCGGCGCAAATAACCGCGTTGGTTAAAGCTCATCCTAAAATTGAAATTAAAAATGAAATTGTAAATTCCTTATACGACATTCCGCGTCCGGCAGTGATTGCCACGGGTCCCTTAACCCACGAGCCTTTCGCACTAAGCCTACAAAAACATTTTGGAGACGACTTTCTTTATTTCTTTGATGCGATTGCACCCATCATTGATGCTGATTCTATCAATAAAGATATTGCGTGGAAAGCCGACCGCTACGACAAGGGAACCGCTGACTATTACAACTGCCCTTTAGATAAAGCCCAATACAACAACTTCATCGAAGAAATAAAAAACGCGCGAAAAATAGAACCTAAACATTTTGAAACTACCGAATTTTTTGAAGGCTGCATGCCCATTGAAGTTATGGTTGAGCGCGGTCCGCAAACATTGCGCTTTGGTCCTATGAAACCCGTTGGACTTACGGACCCAAAAACGGGTCGTTACCCCTTTGCCGTTGTTCAGTTAAGGCAAGATAATAAAGAAGCCACCGCTTACAATATCGTGGGCTTCCAAACGCGCATGGCTTACGGCGAACAAACTCGCGTTTTTAAAATGATTCCAGGTTTAGAGAATGCCGAATTTCTAAAGCTCGGTAGTATTCACCGCAACCTGTTTATCAATTCTCCCAAGCGATTGAACAAAGATCTTAGTAGCAAAAATGATCCGTGGCTTTTTTTCGCGGGGCAAATCACCGGCGTTGAAGGTTACTTCGAATCGACATGCATTGGTCTATTAGTGGCTCACTTTATTCAACAAAAAGTGGCGGGAACATTTACTCCGCCGCCTCGAGATTCAGCGATGGGGTCATTGCTCGAAGCCATTACGGATCCGTTTCGTGCCGAAAATTTTCAGCCCACAAACATCAACTTTGGACTGATCCCGCCTTGGCCAGAGAACATTCGTGATAAAAAGGAAAAAAAGCAGAAACAGATCGACCGCGCCCGCAGTGCTTTTTCCCAATGGACGCCGGCCCGCGTATAATTAATTCAGCGCATTTAGCTGAGTAGTTTTTGCACTCAGCAGGGCATTCTAAATCTTTAAATCCAATATCTTTTATCTGAATGCACTTCGATTTACAGAATGTTGAAATATGTAAAACTCTGGTATTTTTGCTCTAAAGAGTGTGACCTTGCCCCTGGGACTGAGTACAAAGAAGTCGATGATCTCGAAGCTTACTTTGGCTATTTTTTCAGCTCTTTCTTTATTAGTTTTAGTCACCGTTAGCGGCTGCCACAATTTTTTTTCGGCTCCGGCTGTGGCCTCGTCTTATG
>JAYTHR010000402.1:0-11756 GCA_043732425.1 Bdellovibrionales bacterium | reverse complement strand
CGGCCCCTGTTCGTCCATAACCAACAGCAATAGCAATAACTTCATCGTGTAATCCAGGCTGAATGTGCGTCGGCACTTCGAGCTTATTTTCGCCGACTTTGACTTCAATAATATCGCCTTCTTTAAGCTTTAGACTTTCAGCTGTTTTCAATGAAATACAAGCGTAATTGTCCCAAACAATTTTAGTGACTGGATCCGGAAGCTCTTGCAACCAGCCGATATTCGCTAATGTTCCATCACCGATTTGCACCGTAGGGTATAATGCTAATTCATAGCCCTTACTTCCCGTATGCTTTTTGAGACCATTCATGGCGTCTGCTTTAAATGTCCTTGCCGACGATGAATTTTCTATTTCTCCGTGGACGCCTTTTTGCAAAAGTTCGTTCCAGAAATCTTCAAAGTCTTTACCGTGCGCAAGTTTCGGAGCCATGTCCTCTTTCCAGAAAGCACGTAGATAATCGTAGAATGTTTCGTAAGTCGTTAAACGCTTTGGTCCTTTGTTGGCCATAAAGGCCCAGGTCATTAAGGAAAGTTGAAATGAACGCGTGTCATACATAGTTCTGATCAGTGGCTGATGAAGAGCGTAAACACCTTTCGCAAATTCAGAATCGTTCCAAGTTTCTAAAGCGTGATTGTCGACTGCAATGTAATGCGCATGCGATGCGGTTTCATCCATCTTGTCGCCAACATACACAACGGTTTCAACTTTCTTTAGAGCTTCTACAAAACCAAGTGATGTCGCTAAAGCATAAACCGGATTAGAACGATAAATAATAAGTGTCTTAACGGCACCCTGATCCATTTTCTTAATTAACTGGAGTAGTGAAGTGTAGCTTGCGGTTAGATGCGGATTTCCTGCCGTCGCTAAAATTGTTTTACCTTCGTTACCTAGAAGTGAATTTAAATAATTGACAGCAATTTGTAAATTTAATGAATCCGCCGTCCGCGTTTGTAATCCGCCGGCAACCACTAATGATTCTCCAGCATATTTTACTAAATCAGCGGCTACTTTTTTGAAGGCTTCAGCAGTCATTCCCAGTTCTGAAGCCACATCTTTGTAACCAGAAACTGAAGTTCGAGCGGACTCAGAGATAGATTTTCCTAGACCGGAAACTTCGTGAATTAATCCAAGAACTATTTCTAATTGTTGTGAGGGCTTGATGCGATAACGTAAATCAGCATTGGCACCCGTTAATGAATATGTTGAATCAAATGAAATTAGCCGTGACATGCTTGCAGGATTTTTACGTCCGGCCGCAAACTGGCGCGTGAACGCAATTGGCGACAACCAGGTCCCAAGAAAGTCAGCATCAATCGATACGATGACTTTAGCTTTATCAAACCGGTAAGCCGGAAGTGTTGCCGTTCCGTAAGATGCTTTTTGACCTTCGATCACATCATCAGAAGCTAAAGGCTCCCAAACTGTGTGTTCAGCCGCGAAAGCTTTGCCGAAATCGCTGATCACAGCTTGGGACGCCGGAGAAGAGATATTCCCTGACAAAATGTGCACGGCACCTTTATTCAATTCACCAAGAACTTTTTTATCCAGATCTTCCCAGGAAACTTGAACAGTTTCTTTGTTTGTTTTCTTTTCGTTAAATAAATTGCGAACCGGGTTTTGTAATCTTTCGGGATCATAAAGACTAAGTAAAGAAGCTTGCGCCCGTGAAGAAACTGAACCCTTATTCAAAGGATACGATGGATTCCCTTGAATGTGAATCGGTCGACCTTCGCGCGACTTCACTAATAATCCAAAACCTTCCGAGCCATCAAAGTAAGTCGATGTGTACCAATTAGCGACCCCGATTGTTACTTCTTCAGGTTGTTTCGTGTACGGAACTAATTTTTGCACCGGACGACGAATGCAACCGGCACCGGTTGTTAATGCGATGGATGCACCCATTAGTTTTAGAAATTCACGACGAGCCCATTTATCAGAAGAACCTTCTTCTGAGTTATCAAAGTCACCTTCAGATGAAGATTCTGGACGCAAAGGCGATGACATGAACTCGGTCGTTAATGACTTCTGAAATTCCGGCGTGTTATTCAGGTCATCAAAAGATTTCCAGTACGTCAGATCTCGCTCGATCACGGGTAGATTTGATGGTCGCTCTTCAGTGGTATTTGTTTCGTTATTTTTTTGCATGACTACTCTTTATGTTAGTGGTGGCACGTCGTACAATTTAGCGGCGCTTTATTTTCGGGTTGGCGGTGACAGTTTATACACCAGCCCATGGATAAATCTGAAAACTGATACACGCGCGCCATTTTTTCAATGGGCCCGTGGCACGTTTGACAGTTCACTCCGCGAGCGATGTGGGCTTGGTGATTAAAATGCACGTGATCTGGAAGCATGTGCACTTTCACCCACTCGATCGATTTATTTTCAGCGTAGGCTTCCCGTAATTTTTTGATGTGCTCCGACTGCGTCGCCACTTGTTGATGGCAATTCATACATGTCGACAGCGCCGGAATGTTTGAGTACTTCGAACGCTCGACTTGGTTATGACAGTACTGACATTGGATCTGGTGTTGACCAACGTGTAGTTCGTGACTGAATGGCAGCGGCTGCTCGGGAGCATATCCGTTGTTATAACCAATCGCGTACTTCACCCGATGTTCTGCATCTGGAGAATCCCAAAGACATCCTGAAAGCGACATCAGCGACAGACCTATTAAAATAAATTTTAGTAGTGACGTAGCTGGTGAAATTAAAAAAGCATTTTGCGTTAACCAATGCTTAGGATTGAAGTGCATACAAAGGTCCTTTATTCTTGGTAGCCAAGAGCTCTGTTAAAAAAATTGAATGCTCCACTTTTTTTAAGTACTTCATATTTAAAATGAGCTGACTCTATTTGTCACGAATGTTTTGAAAGTTAAATGAGAAACAATAACAATATCCCCGGGTTAGCAGACGACTGCTGCATTCACTTTCAGCAAAAGTTTAGAAAGTTCATTTGCAATTTTAAATACTAAATCGCAGTCGTTTTATTTTTTTGAGTTAAATAAGCGTAAATGACAAACAGTATATGCAGTAAAACAAAAACAGAAACGTATTCAATTCCGCCTGCGCCAAAACCGTATGAATGAAGTCCAGCGCCAAGCACGAAGTTGACCCCATACCAAGCCATCATCACTAAACTAAAAGTGATGATCCCCGCAGCTAGCATTCCAAAATTTTTCAACCAACCCACAAGGCGCGCATGTAAAACAATGATGTAACCAAGAAGCACAATCAGCGCCCAAGTTTCTTTCGGGTCCCATCCCCAAAACCGCCCCCACGAATAATCCGCCCAAATTCCACCCAAAATAATTCCGGGTGTTAAAAAAGCAACACCAATCTGCATCGCTCGGTAAACTCCGGTGGTTAATTTTTGAATGGTCTCGCGGTGTTTCTCTTCGCCGAGGACGTAATGAATTAATCCCAAATCACCAAGACCAAAAGCCAGCATAAAAGCCGCGTAGGAAATGGTGATTGTCATCACATGAATGATTAGCCAGTAATTACTGCGAAGAACTGCCTCTAATGGCTGAATACTAGGATCTAAAATTGCCGGAGCCATATCGGCGACGACTAAGGCACAAAGACCCACTAACGCTCCACCTAGAAGTAAAACTCGGAACTTATAAGTCGCTTCAAGGATAATAGAAAATAAAATGGCACCCCACGAGGCCCAAATCACGGTTTCGTACATATTTGAAACTGGCGGGCGCCCCGCTAAGTAAACCCGGAAAGCAAAACCTGCGGTGTGGATTATGAAACCGATAATTAAGAAAGTCCAAACGACCTTCATTCCTTTTTCAGCTTTGCGAATCCAGATGAATAAAAGCGACACAACCGTTAGTAAATAAAAAATATAAGCCCAGCGAAATGGATGAATGGTGTTATAAAGAACTTCCGTCTTCACTTGGTCTTTGAAAATGTACTTTTGCGGGCTATATTGCGCCACGCGGTCTTCAAATTTAAGCACGGCCGCATCTAACAATTGGCCCGCTTCCTCTGTTTTATTCTTTTCGGCAACAGAACCTAAATACTGCGCGACATTTTTGCTAATTTCTAAAAAAGCTGGCTGTATTTCCGCCGGCAGTTCGGCAACCGAATACCAATCGTCCGCATCATTTTTTGGAACGACATGCAACATACGCCCGCTTGCAATTTCACGAAAAATTAAAAACTGATTTTCTAAACGTTGCAGGGCCTGAAAATAAGGATTTAGTTTTTCTTTTGATTCACGTTTATTCGTTAATTCCTGCATCACATTCGCGAATTTTTCGGTCTTAAAAAGTTCGTCGCCTGAAAAATATTTTCGGTCCTGCGGCAAATCTAATTTTTTTAGAACATCAAAATGCTTCACTTCAAACAGCTGACGAGAAACCCAACTTTCTGGAGCCAACATCCACGTGAGTACAACCCAATGAGCCGCAACAGGTTCTGAATTCGCATCAAATTTGTACTGTTTTTTACCGTAAATAATTTCCAATGTTTCAGCGGCAAAGGTATCAAATGGCTTTATGCGCCCGGAATCCTGAACGGGTAAATACCGAATCTGATCTCCCGTTTTTCCTAGCGCTAAATTATTAAAACTAAAGACAGCAAAAACTGCAGGAATAAGATAAACTAGAATGGTCTTCATAAAATTTTTCGCTTGTAATTTCATATGGCTGTTTTCCTTTTACGCTTTTGATAGAAAAGCGAAACAATTCCGAAAGTCAGGATCAAAGCACCTAAATACTTTATCCAGCGGCCCGGATCAAAGTTGACAGAAAAAACTGAAGCCGTGGGCTCGTGAGTCACTTCGTCTTCTTGAAAGCTGGCCTGATAGATCGTGAAGCCGTTATATTTCGAGGGCTCATTCATCGAAATCACTTCCGATTTGCTCACATCATCGCCTAGGGTCACTTCGCTTTCGTAAGCCATGGCTTTCGGACTTCCCTGGTATCTGGAAACTTTAAAGTTTTTTAAAAATATCTGAAAGCCTAAATCCAGCCGCCGATTTTGATACGTCATTAAGTAGGCCTCTTGCGTCCCAAAAATCTTTAAAATATCATTCAGAACTAACCAGTGTTTATCCTGCCCTCGCACAACTTGCAGCGCCGCTGTGGTCAACGGAGTCGGAACATCCGAACGAACGACATCCCATTCTTCCGTTGCCTTGGGTAAGTAATCTAGTAGCCGAAATTCTAAACCCATCCAACCAGTTTGGACGACATCGCCAATTTTTATCAAACCTGTTTTGAACGGATTTTTCTGGTCTTTATGAAAAATAGTGTACTTTAAGAACTGATCATCTTTTGGAGTTAAATAAATTTCATTTTTTGCAATAGAATCTCGCGCGACGTCCCCCAGAAAAACTTGCGCCGGACCAAAGTTAAATTTGTTGGTCTTATTTTTTCTGACTTGGGTAATGCTTTCGACCTGTTTTACGTTAGCATTCATCATCTGAAAGCGAATTGAACTTCCCGCTTGCGCAGCTTCGGTAGCTTGAACTTTTTTAGTTAGCCTGGCGTAAGGAACATAATCAATGACCTGAACGGTGTTTTCGCCCATTTGAACCGTGAACGGTTTTTCTGGCGTCGGTGGCTTTTTAAAAAAGTCGACCTCTTGATCAAACATTTTCGTGTAGCGATCACCATCAAACGTGGCGTACACCACTAAATCTGTTTGAGGTAAAGATACAAAATTATTTTTTCCCTGGATCGGCACTGAGACGGTACCATCCACGCCCCATTTTTGCGTCACGTAGCCACCCAAAATCATTGTGATAATCCCGATATGAACAAGAATAAAGGGATAGTGCTTTTTTTGCCAAGGCAGTCGGTCGACCATGACAATTGTCAGATTGTAAATCAGTAAACCCATCGTGACGTACATCATCCAACTTTCGTAGATCATACGTCGCGCAGCATAGGCATCAAGGCGAGCTTCGATAAAAGTTCCGGAAGCGATCATCACAGCCAATGCTGCCAGAATTGGGATTCCCAATTGGAAAGATGTAGAAAATTTCCAAAACCTGTTCAAATATTTATTATTAAATTTCATTTACAAAGAAAAGATTAATCTTGGATTACTAAATTGGGAAGCTCTGATTTTATATAAGCTAGCGCTGCACGAATTTTAACTTTGATGAGTTCAGCGTGTGGCTTCAGTTTTTTTGTCACTTCATCCATATACAGATTTCTGTTCAGTTCGACTTGAATGGCGTGTTGGTGTTGAAACGGGTTTCCGTAAACTTCGGTAACGCGCCCGCCCAGATAAGGCCAATTGTATCCGACTTTAAATCCCGCTTTCACGTACGCGACTATAACTAAATCGCGAAATTCTTTGTGACAGCTAACTTCTAAGCAGTCGCTGATTACAATTTCGGCGCGAGTTTCACCCGGGTCTCGGTGGTTTTTAGTACCTAGCGATGGCATTGAATGCGCATCCAAGTGAAAGACATTCTTATGGCCCCGCGATTTGTAAAAATCGTAGTGTTTACGGATACCTTTATGAAAAGGCTCATAGATTAAATCAGTTAATTTCTGGTGTGCTTCTTGAGTCATTGGGGACGGCATTAATTTTTCACCCTGCTTTGTTTGCACCCAGTGAAAGCCTTCGCTATGGGTCCCTGCTTTATTCAAACTTCCTTCGACAGATTGGCAATCAACATCTGAAGGGATGCGGTTTAAGTCGACGGCGTAGCGATGCCACTCAGTCTTTTCAAAGGGAATTAATAAACTTTGCAGAGCGGGTTCATAAAGTAGGTCGATATAGCGATCGACATCGGCCATGACGACTTTTTCTGGAAGCTCTTTTAACCACGGCGTTAAGTCAGGAATTTTTTCACCCGCGTGAGGCATTGTTACGAAAAATGGAACTTCAGTTGTTAATTGACTCATAGCCCGTCCTTAGCTTGAAATATCATTATGAAAATTTACACAAAAACTGGTGATAATGGAACGACTCGACTGGTCGACGGATCTTGTGTCGAAAAATTCAATCCGCGAGTTGAGGCTTATGGCTCGGTGGATGAATTGAATTCCGCACTGGGCGTTGTGCGCAGCCTACTTTCTGAAAAAAACCACAATTTACTAAACCCGCTAAATGCAAAGCTTGAGAAAATACAAAATCATCTTTTTAATGTGGGATCCTTATTAGCTACCGAAAAAAAAGAAATCTTTCTAAACCTTCCGCAAGTCACGGCTTCTCATATTCAAAGCCTAGAAACCTGGATCGACGAAGCTACGGATGAACTTCCTGGATTAAAGAACTTTATTCTTCCCAGCGGTAGCCTTATCGCCAGCCAACTTCACGTGACCCGCACATTTTGCCGCCGGGCCGAGCGACGCTCCGTTGAAATATTTGTCCAAGCAGATCATTATCAACATGTCCTAATTTATTTAAACCGCCTGAGTGACTTGTTGTTTACCTGGGCCCGGTGGACGAATTTTAAATTAGGCTTTCCAGAAACCCCGTGGAAAAAAGATGAGTGATTCTTCGCTGAACCTCCGCGAAGCGACCACGGCAGATTCAAAAGCCTTAAATACTTTTTTTACTTCGATTCCCACACTGGGATCAATTCAAATTAAAATTTCCAGAGAAGATCAATTTTTTTCTTTCTATCAGCGCCTAGGACTTCCGTATAAAACCTACCTATTAGAGGATGAAAAAGAAATTTTAGGAACAGCCTCGTTCATTATTCGAGAATTAAAATTTAAAGATAAGTTATTAAAAATTGCCCAGGGCTGCGACCTTCGAATTGCGCAAAATCGAAAAGCCACGCTTTCTTGGTCTAAATATTATCAGCCTTTACTGGAAGAAATTCGCCTTAAAGAAAAATGCGACGGCTTTATTACCTCGATCAACCAGACCGAGACCCAAGCGATGAACGCATTTATTCGCCCGAAGCTCAAACGTCCGGGACAACCGACCTATAGTCTCAGTCGAAAATACAACTTAGTGTCGATTCATGGAAATTATCCTTGGCGCAGCGGACTTAATAAAAATATTTTAGTCAGGCCCTATAACTCGTCCGATAAAGTTCAACTTTTAGCCTACATCTCAGAGCAATTAAAAAAGTACGCCTTCGTGCCGCAAGCTTTAGCGGAAAGCCCTGCCGACTACATTCATCGTTCACTGCTTTATTCGTGGAGCCAGTTCTTAATTGCATTCTCTGCAGATGGTAAAATTGTGGGTTGCGTGCAACCCATCAGTTCAAGCCTGCTGCAAGATTACTTTCCGCAAGATTACAATCCACAGGCCCATAATTTTCGGCAGTTTTTAAAGGCCGCACAGCTCTTTGGCGTCGGACGCCGCTTGACGAAACCGTTTTCAAGATCCCAGAAGCAAGAGGCTCTGCACTTTCGACTTCTCCACTTTTTTTTATTCGAACATTCCGAAGTGCAGAAATCGCTTCTAAGCGCAGCCTACGAGGCCTCTCGGCAAAATGAATTTTTAGTTTACGCGTACGAAAAAGATGACTTCACGAAGCGACCGCCTAAGGGAACTATCTTCGCTGAAATTCCCTATGGGCTGTATAATATTGAAACATCTGACCGCGATGTTTTATTCGAGCTGAGTCTTAATAATGATCAGCCCGCGTGGTTAGATTTTATTTGGTTTTAATTAAGTGCCGATCTTCCAGTCGTTGGTACGCTCTACTAATAAAACAACTCTAGCAAGAGAAAGCTCTGTCCCGATGAAATACTTTATTGTAGTCGTTTTGTTCTTAGCACAAACCGTATTTGCCCGAGTTCTTCCGCACCGTGCTCGCGATCAAGACATGCGAAATTTCAGCGCAGACCGACCTGGGTCAACGAATACGCCCAGCACGATAGATCCTGGACATTATCAGTTTGAAATCGAAGCGTTTAATTATGCACAAAACCAAGATGGCTCGTCGCAATTAATTTACCCCAATGTCCGCGTTCGGATAGGGATCTTGGATAATTTTGAAATTGCGCTCAGCTACGCCACTTATCTTCAGCAATGGTCGCAAGGCCAACTTCTCCAAGGCGGAGGGGACAGCACTTTTAGTCTCAAAAGTAATTTGATCGGTGATGGGCAAGATAGTTTTTCCCTAGCTTTAATGTTTACCGCTAAAATTCCCACTGATCGCAGTGGCGTTGGTAACTCGTTCTGGGATCCAAGCTTTATGGTCCCGTTCGTCACCAAAGTTAAAAAATGGGAAGCCTCGTTTATGCCTGAAATTGATCTTCGAAAAGGGGTTTCCGATGACAAGTCCCACGTCGAATTTAATTCACCCTTTAGCTTCGCGTGGGATATGACGCGGGATTCGGATCTGTACGCAGAATGGGTTGTTCGCTGGAGTCAGGGCCAAAATAAATCGACCAGCACTTATTTCGGAATCGGCGGCGCCTGGAAAGCTACCCCTTCGATGCAAATTGATTTGGGTTGCAACTTAGGTCAGGATTCTTTGAGTCCGAAGTTCAACCCATTTGCGGGTATTAGTCAGAGATTTTAATGAGGATAAATAGGAAATAGAAACTTTTACGGAACAACCGCTGGCCAAGAACTTAAATAATTTTTTATCGTTTCTAGGCTTTGCGCTAAGATCACTTTTTCTTGAGCCATTTCAGCCTGATCTTCCGCCTCATTGCCAGTGATCGCAACTATCTCAACTTGGTTGCTGGCGCGGTCTTGAATAGCTGCCCAGTTTTTAGCGGCGTTTTGAATATTTAATTTTTGTGAAAAGGCGTCGTTTTTTGCCGCATCTAGAAATCCAGTTATTTTTAATTCAATGCGATTGGCAAAGTTTAACTTGGAAATGAAGTCGATCTTTGTATTGTACTCAATCGCTTTTTGAACCATCCCTACAGTATTCATTGTATCACTCAGCAAACTAGCATGAAGCATCACTTTGTCGTAGAATGTGGCGCGCATCATTAGAATTTGAAAGGCCGTTTGGCGGAATCTTCCCGCGTGCTTTATTTCTTTATCGATCATTTGATTTAAGACGCTGTCTGGAAGAAACGTAGAAACAATTTGAACAGCGTAAAGTAAAGCAATTTTCGACCGCTCAAAATCTTCGATCTGGGCTTTATTTGCTAAAGCATCATCTGCTGGAAATTGATCGCGGTAAGTATTTTCGTTTACATTTTTCAATTTCACGTAAATTAACTCAACAGCTTCTGAAGCTGTTAACGTTTCTGCAAGCAATTTTCCCGGAGCCATCATGTCGCCCGGAATAGGGGATAAAAACTGCTGATTTTCTTTTTTCATGACTTGATCAAGGGCGATAGCTAATTTTTGTAAGCGAATGCTTTCATTCGTGTCGCTCATGCCGCGGTTTAGAGCGTTCATTTTTTCAGGAATGGCTTCGGTGCTATCCATGACGCTATTAATTTTAGCGCATGATGCAAGAACTCCAAGAGCTGAGACGACAAGAACTAATTTTTTTAAATTGATCATAAATTACCCCTAAAAAAAACCTTCTGTTTAAACAGAAGGTTTCAGATGATATTGGTTAAATTTCTAATTTAGTAAACAGGCTTAAGTAATTGAGTCTTCAAAGCCGCCAGTCCGTCGTCAACGGGCTTACCTAACCAGATAGATAAAATCTTAGATTTTAAAGCCGCAGAACCAGAAAATGATTTTAACTGACCGTTAGTATCTTCGTAGTAAACATTTGTTCCTGTATCGGTCGATTTCAGTAATAATGTGATGGTTTTTCCAGAAACGCCGTCAGCACTTTTCTCAACTAAGCCTAATAAAGTTGTTAACTCAGAATCAATTGTTAACCCATTAGCTTGTAGACCTTCACGGAAAGAAACAGCTAAAGCCGAGGCGCCTACAGTTCTTAACATATTTAATTTTAAGGCCACAAATTTTGCGTTATTTAAAGACGTTAAAGCATTTTGATCTCGTGAAAATGTTGGTTTGTTATCCGCAAACAATTGAGCCACATAAACTTTGACTGATATAAATAAAACCGACTTTGTGCGAAGACCCGCACCTAATAGGTCTAACTTCATTGTTGTTGGTGCACCGGCTGCATCGTTAATCGCTGCAGTGCGATTAAGATTAACGCCTTCAATTTGTAAATTACCTGGCTCATAAGTTAAAACAGAGGCTTGAGCGAAAATAGCTGCTGTCAGCGCTACGGCGAAAAGAATTTTTTTCATGGTTTTCTCCTAATTAAATATTTTTTTGTGCCCACGGAGAGAACCATAGATTTAGGATTTTTTCTACTAGCTAATAAAAAACGCGCAGAATTTACATTAAGTCTTTAAGGAATAGTTAAGAGTGCAGGTGCAGACCGCTTTTAACGTCGCTCCAGAACCAATTGAGCATGGGATCCTGCGAAATCATATCGTACAGCGGGCAGCTTTCAAGCTTAAGTTGGATGCGCAAAAACGCTTCCAGCTCGTCAAACCCGGGCCCGATGGTTACGATTTTGAGCTCTTCGATGGTCGAAAGTTTTAAAAAAGTTGAAGTTAAATGGGAAAAATCATCGTAGTCTTGACGGCGAATAATTAGATCGGGTTCCACTTTTTGCCGCTGCCATCTTTGAAACAAAGATTGCTGCAACAGCATTTTTAGTCTGGTCTTTTGATGGTAGTTCAAAAGATTAAAAACCTGCTGATCCATCATGGATATAAATAAATCGCAGTTCAAAAACTCTTTTTGATTTTCGCGAAGACATTGAATAATTTCAGGAATACGCAGAAGTGATTTACGAATATGTAAATCATCAATGAGAGCTCCATCCGTGAAGTAAATGACCGTCATAGTCGTTTGTTACTCATTTCTGTTA
>JAYTHR010000401.1:0-3683 GCA_043732425.1 Bdellovibrionales bacterium | reverse complement strand
AGCGTTTGGAATACAAGCATTAGCTGCGCAAACTCCACCTTGCAAATTATATCCACTGTCGCAAGCGTTAAGCTGACATGAACCAAAACCAGTTCCTGCTGAGTTACAGGTTTTATTTCCACTGCCGTTATTCGCAGTACATCCTGTTGTTGAGTTAGCAGAACACAATAGCGCAAGGCAGGAGCCTTGATCAAGCACGTACCCGGAATTGCAAGATTCTAGCTGGCAAATCTGTGGGGTTCCATCAACGGCACAGAATTGAATGCCGTGACCATTATTGGCGGCGCAAGATTGGGACTGAGTTGGGCTGCATTTTGGAACTACAACGCCTTGTGAACTAAGTTTTAAGGATAAATCGTTAACTTGGAAGCCTTTGCTGCAATTTTGAAAGGCAACGGGTAAAACAACGGCCAATGCACCTAAGATAATCCAAGTAGCAATTTTTTTTGCGTATAAAACCATGAAATGCTTCCCCATTTTCCCCTGCTTTCCCGACTAAAATCTTATCGGCCAGGTGCAGAATTTACTAAAATAATTGTTTACTAAAATAATTGCAGCTCGTGCCCCCTAGCGGGCGATCTTCGAACCGCTATAGTAGGATTTTCGGAAGAGTTAAGTTAATGATTTTATTGTCACTTTTAGTTTTGGTGGAGAACAGGATTTGGGTCTAAAAAACTTGTCCTCTCATTGGAGAACCGTTCTCCAATTTTCTACTTAAATCTGTTGGTCCCCCCAAATCGGTTCTCCAAATTGGTCGCATGTTAGCACTGACAGCCCTAATTCCACCGCCCATAATGCACTTCATCAGATACCACGGTGTTTTTGCACCCCACTCCAAGGCTAGGCCCGACGTCGTAAAGAGAAACAAGGTTCCCAAAAAACCAGAAAAAGAGGAAAGTGTCCTAAAAGAAGAACTTGTTTCCGAAAAACTAAAGGCACGGTTTTCCTGGGCAAAACTATTGAGCCGGGTATTTCAGATCGACATCACAAAGTGTGAACATTGCGGCAAAGAGACAAAAATCTTATCTGCCATATTAGAGAGAAAGGCCATCGTCAAAATCCTAAGTCACATGGGGCTTCCAACGGATCCGCCAATTATTCACCCAGCCCGTGCTCCGCCACAGACAGCGTGGGATCTGAACTAACTCTCAATGTGTACTTTCGCGGAGATGAGCGGATCACCGCAAGATGGCAGAGCCTTGCTCAAAATTCCCGGCTTTCCAAGAACCTGCTCCACTAAGACGAAAAATCTCAGCCCCAATCGCAAGTTCAACTCCCAAAAGCGACTTGGACCCGGCCAGAATCAGTCCATAAGCCCAGCTCTCAGCCCAAATCAGAGCCAACTATATGCTTTAAATTCCCAATCCATATGAAATATCCGTCACAATTTTAGTTTGCAAGTTCTAGCCAAATCTCATTTCGTCGCAAAAACCAAAGCTGAAAAGGTGAATTAAAGCGTGCCAGAACTGGCTCGTCGATAGTTTTGACTTTGTTACTTTTTAGCTCGGCAATAAAAGCATCAAGCTTTTCTTTGTAGCGTGATTCAGACCACGATCCAGAATAAGTAAAGACCGCAATCCTGCGGCCCTGAATTTGCTTCAGGTGAACCCGATCATCGTTCGGGACTGGCAAGGTTTCTATTGTATATTGCTTCGGCATAGTGAATTGGACTAAGTATCCACTATCCTGTTTGACTTGCGTCACTGGAGCGGTCATGGCTATTTTTTCCGAAACAGCTTGTTGATTTACCGCTGCGGTCATCGCAATTTTTGTTTTCGATTTATTGCCACCAAAAATATAGCCGGCAAGTATTCGAAAGGCCTGGTTGCCGGCAGCTTCAAAATCTGAATTTACCTTGGTTTCGGCGACTATTATCGGGCCGTATTTTCGAATTTCGTAATTGGCGGTTTTAGACTCAACACTATACAGGGGCTCTTCAATTGCCATTGCAACTCCGGATAGAAATAACATCAAAAAAATAAAAGTCTTCAATCTCGCATCCTTATTTTTTACTGTCTCAGTAACTTCATTATTCTAATCGACCGCGACCCCTTCTGGCGAACAACTAAATAGAATTTTTGAAATAAGGATCGAAAATCATGAAGCTTAACAAGCTTCTTTGATTTAAGCTCTCGATCTGCTCCTACTTCGGGGATGGCAATTACGGAATCCGTTTCGATGGCCAAGAGCCTGAGCAAGGCGATGTCATCAATGTATCCCTTCACCAGAATTTTCGATTTCTGACTCTCTAGAAAACCCTCAATCTCTGCCGTTGCTGGATTACTTTTGGCGGGTAAATATACTCCATATTTATCAAGGCGATCATTGACCGGCATCTTTAATTTCTGCGGCCTGGCCACCAAGCAGTAAGGCTCTTTAGCAATCTCTCTCTGCAGGAGAGGCTCGTCCTCAGAATGAGGGTACGGCACATCACAGAGAATAGCATCGATGTGAAATCCCAATAATCTTGATAGCAGCGTATTCGCATCGCCGACATCAACCGTTAATTCGATATCAGCACTTTCAAGAATCGGTCGAAGGAGCCGAATTTGAAGATTTTTAGAAAGACTGCCTAAGGCCCCAAACCGAATTGACGTGGGCAAACCATCTTCTTTGATGCCATCAACAAGTTCTTTGCCCTGTCTAAAAATTTCTTCCGCCTGTGAAAATACGACATGACCTTCTTCGGTGAGGGCCAGCTTCTTTGAAGTGGAACGAATAATGAGTTTTTTACCCAAAAAGTCTTCGAGACTTGCCACTTGTAGGCTCACTGCCGACTGGGCAATTCTGAGTTCTTCGGCGGCTTTTGTGAAGCTCTTAAGCTTACCGACCGTCCAGAAGTAATAGAGATGATGGTAATTGAGCCAATTCATGATGAAGGTTTTATCTAAAAAATATATGAATTTCAAATAATTTATATGTTTTATTTTTGTATTAAATAATTCGAAAATAAATCTAAACCGAGCATTAAGTTTTTAATGCGCCGATAACTTTAGAAATAAGGCTTTTACAATTGGATCAAGTGAACCCACATCCTTTTTTTGGCAAACGAATCGAGTTTGCCACCAAACACGAGAAAGAGAAAATTCTCGCGCCATTATTTTTAGAGCTGGGCCTCAGTTGTCGAGCAACCCCAGTCGATACCGATGAATTCGGTACTTTTACGGGTGAGATAGAGCGAACGGGCGGAGTTCGCGAAACATTGAGAAAAAAAAATCAAGCCGCAACAAAACTGAGCGGCGAAAGATTCTTCTTGGCCAGCGAAGGCAGCTTCGGCCCACACCCCATTATTGGTTTTGTTCAAACAGATTTAGAGTCACTTTTGTTCTGGGATAGAGACAACAACTGTGAAATCTATGCTGAGTATTTAGGAAAAGTGCCGGTACACGACGAGCGAACCCATGGGCCAAGAGATGACTTTCGTGCTTTTCTGAAGGAAATCGACTTCCCCAATCATGGCATCATTGTTCGGCCTGAAAATCTATATCAGCCAATTATTAAAGGGCTCCATAACGAGCGCGCCGTAGGCCAAGCCATGCTCGATTGTTTTATGGCTTCAAAAACAGCAAAGGTAGTTCTCGCCGCCGATTTGCGGGCCAATCACAATCCGACGCGAAGAAAAGCTATTTTAGAAGCTGGCCGGGTATTGATTGAAAAAATAAAATCGCTTTGCCCCAAATGCT
>JAYTHR010000400.1:0-11777 GCA_043732425.1 Bdellovibrionales bacterium | reverse complement strand
CTTCGATGGACTTTCATGTAGGTACGACAGCCGGTAAAGAAAATATAATTAACTATAAAGGCGATTTGAACGCCTCCGTCAGTGAATTGGGATTAGATAGTTCCAACATTTCAACGAAAGAAGGCGCCCGAGATATGTTAACCGCAGCTGATGGCGCGATCGAAAAAGTTTCAAAGATGCGAGCTGGCTTCGGTGCCATGCAATCACGATTAGAATCGACCGGAACAGGATTGGAAGTTCGCTCTGAGAATCTAAATGCAGCAAGATCACGTATTGCCGATGCCGATGTCGCGAAGGAATCTTCCGAAATGGCTTCAGCGACAATGTTACAACAGGCTGCCTTATCCGTTTTAGCGCAGGCCAACCAACAGCCGATGGTGGCAATGAAATTAATCGGATAATTGTAGGACTTACACTTTACGCGCTATATTTTATATTTATCGAGGTCATTACTGCTATGATGGCCTCGTTAAACCCAGCCTTGGCAGTATCCTCTGCCAGGGTATTTTAGCTAAAGCTTTATAATATCAAAGCTTTTAGCGAACATGAAGTTCTCTCAATATTGACTCAATGTAAAAAATTTCCAACAGCCATTTAAACATTAGTCTTTCTGATCTTCGTTTGTTATTTATGATCCATCGATCGTAACAAAGGAGATTTTATGAAAGCGTTATTTTTAATTACCACTATTTGGGCCTCTTTAGGATTTGCCGGTAATATTGAGCCAGGGCTTTATTCAGCCGTTGATGTCGAAACAAAATCAATCATTGCGACTCTGGCTGTTCGCGCAGACATGACAGCTAACTTAATTTTAAAAGCTCCTGACTTCACAATGCCTGAGCCAGGGTGTGAAGGAACTTACGCTGTTGCAAATAATATCTTAACCGCAGATATGAAATGTCCTGTTCAAGGTTTAGAAAAAGTTCATGTCACGATGAACGTTGCTGATGTTACTGCTGAATCAGTTCGCTCTCCACAAGGTGTTATTGTCGATGTCGTCATCGATGCTTTAGGAAATGAATCTTACAAGTTCGTCCTGAAAAAAATTAAGTAATTTAAAAACCTTCATGTCAAAAAGCAAAAAGAGCTCTAGCAAGAGCTCTTTTTTTTTATCTTTTACTTCTGCTTTTAGTAACTCATTTAATTTTCGAACTGGATCTGTATTTTGTCGAGGGTGACTTCAGTCCATCATCAAAAAGTCCGTGCCTGGACAGATCAGACATTCGAATGAGCGCAACTTAAGTCCTGAAAAACAGTGGATTTAAGTCCAAATTTCCACACCTTGGTCTAGTTTCAATAAGACGAAGGTCTAGTTTTGCACGACGCGACTAAAGAGCAACACGACCTCGCCGAAAGGTACATCACAACAACCGACTAAGACTCGACGAGACCCCGTTGAGAAGAATAAGCGAAGTGACTATCGTTTGTTTTTCGTTCGCAGATTGGGAATCAGAAAGTGGCAGTCACCAACGTGTATAACTGATCGCCTAAGAACGATCACTTTTTGGAGGTCCTAATGGGATTAAGAATTACAACGAACGTGGCATCATTGAATGCGCAACGTAACATGGTGACAAACTCTCGCGAAATGCAAAAGAGTATGTCTCAATTATCAACTGGTTCACGTATCACGAAAGCCGGCGACGACGCTGCAGGTTTAGCGATCAGTGAAAACTTAAAAGCGCAGATCCGTTCTTACGGACAGGCTTCACGAAATGCGAATGATGGTATTTCGATGATTCAAACTGCGGAACAAGGAATGGGCGAAGTTTCAAACATCGTGACTCGCTTACGAGAACTTGGAATCCAATCTGCTTCCGACACGATTGGTGATCAAGAACGCGGATTCATTCAAAAAGAAGTTGATGCTTTAAAATCTGAGGTTCAGCGTGTGGCTGAATCAACAACTTTCGGATCAAGAAAATTATTAGACGGAACGGGTGGAGTTTATGACATCCATGTCGGTACCGGTGCAAATGAAAAAACAGATTGGATCGCGTACGATGCTAGCGTATCGAATGCAACAACTGACAACTTAGGAATCGCGGATTTAGATTTTAGTAGCAAAGATGGCGCTCGTTCAGGCTTGTCATCATTAGATGCGGCTCAACAATCTGTGAATGGTTCACGTGCCACACTGGGAGCTATGCAAAATCGTCTTTCCTCATCTATCGACGTGATCGGTACAATGAACGAGAACATGAGCGCAGCTAATTCACGTATCCGTGACACTGACGTGGCAGCTTCAAGTTCAGAGATGGCCCGTAACAACATCATGTTACAAGCTACGACAGCAACTTTAGCGCAAGCGAATCAATTACCACAGTTAGCTTTAAAATTAGTTGGATAATTGAGAATTAAAATAGAACAGATTTTTGGGTGGGGCGAGGACCTCCGCCTAACTCCAAAAAAATAGTCTACGAAAGTCTAGGAAACTGGACTTTCGTTTTTTCGTTTTGAGATGCCTGGTCGTCTTTTTTAAAGTAAATCAAAAAAAGTACCGATATAAGACATATGAATATCAAGAATCTTCTGGGCCTAAATACCTTAGTAACACCCGTCGCCCGCTCGGCCACCGCTGATCGGCCGATCAAGTCCCAGGCTTCCCAAGAACGAGACGCCAACGGGCAAGAGTTTTATTCTAAGCAACAAAAAAAAGAAAAAATGAGCGCTGAGCAATTTAAAAAAGCGTTGGAATTATTAAAAGAAAAGCCATTCATGAAAGAATTAAACTGGGTCGTGATCGCCCACCATGAGGACGGATTGCAATTCGCGTGGGTCCAGGACCAGTCTGGAAATACCATTCGTAAAATTGCGGAATACGACCTGTGGGAAATTTTTGATACCACATCGCAAATACCCAACAAAGGCCAGCTTCTAAAGAAGACCGCCTAGCTTATTTTTGCCTACCAGTCTGTAGTCTAAGCCAATCAATTGACTCACATGTTTTGCCGAATGTCTGAAATAATAATCTAAGACAGGGCTTCAATTCATGGAGGAAAAGAAGTGGCAGGTATTCGGGTTAGCGGATTAGCAAGTGGATTACCACCCAATTTAGTCGATCAAGTGATCGAAGCTGAGCGTATGCCTATAAAAACCATGCAAGAGAATAAAACTAAAGTTGAAGACAAAGTTAAATTGGTCACCGACCTTGAAACAAAAATTAATGATATCACTAAAAACTTAACTCTTATCGTCGGTGCAAAAGGCTTCGTCGATAAAAAATTAAACTCAAGTTTTCCTGACATTGTTAACGGTACGCTGGATCCCGAAATTGCTGATTCTGGCGAGTGGACATTAGAAGTTTTACAGTTAGCTTCTAAACCGTCAGTCGTGACGAATGGATTTCCCGATAAAAACCAAACTACCATGGGTGTCGGTTATATCAAATTTGAAACTGCCGACGGGCCCAAAGAAGTTTACATCAACGAAGATAATTCAACGCTTGAAAAAATGGCGAATTCAATCAACGACGCCGGAATCGGTGTTCGTGCGGTCGTCGTTAATGACCGTAGTGACAAAGAAGATAGTTACCGCTTAGAAATTGCGGGTCTTAAAACAGGCGATGATAACGAAGTGCAGTTTCCAACGGTTTATATGTTGGATGGAAACAGAGATTTTCAATTTGTTGGACAAAATAAAGCTCAGAACGCGAAGTTTAAGTTAGACGGTCATGAATTTGAAACGGATAAGAATTTAGTTAATGATCTTATTCCCGGCGTAACCTTAGATTTAAAAAAAGCGCAACCGAATCAGCCCATTCGACTTAATATTACCGAAAATTACGATGTAATCTCAGGAAAAATTAAGTCCTTCGTCGATTCCTATAATGCAGCATTAGGATTTATTCAGGGTCAAAGTAAGTTGAGCCAAGATGCCAAAGGAAATCCAAAATTAGGTCCTTTGGGCGGCGACAGTATGCTCAGGATGACCGAAGGTCGTTTGCGAAATATCATTCAGGCCGTACAAAGTACAGACAGTAATTTCAAAAGAATAATTGAGCTTGGGGTCGAGTTTAATCGAAACGGCACACTTAATTTCAATCAGGACAAATTTACAAAAATTGTAAATTCTAATCCTCAGGATGTTGTCAAATTTCTACGAGGAAATTTGGTAGATCAGGGATTCATTCCGAATATGAAAAAAAGTCTAAATTCTATCGTTGATGCTCAAACGGGTGCCGTGACCACGCGTAAGAAATCCTATCAGGATCGTATTGCGCAGATGGACCGTCGTATTGATCAAAAAGAAAAGATGCTATCTACGCGTGAAGATCAACTTCGTAATAAATTTGCAAAAATGGAAGAAACAATGTCTCGGCTTCAAGCACAGGGTGCGGCTGCACAACAAACACTAGGGGGAAAATAAATGGCAAATCCGTACGCGAAATATAAACAGGCTTCGGTCCTGACGGCCAGCCGGGAGCAAATATTATTGATGCTCTACGAGGGGGCAATTAAATTTACGAAACTGGCTCTGAAGGCCATGGATGAAAAAAAAGTCGCTGAGCGTGGGACAAATATCATGCGTGCCTACGATATCGTTTTAGAACTTCAAGTCACGCTGGACCACAAAGTTGGAGGCGACTTATCACAACAGCTTGAACAGCTGTATTTATTTATGATGGATCAATATACCAAAGCAAATATTAAAAGTGATCCGGAACCTTTACGAGCCAATATTAAAATCTTAGAGAATCTTTATGACGGTTGGAAACAAGCTATCGAAAAGATTAAAAAAGATAATGAACAAAAGGGAGCCTAATTATGATGCGTATTATTCAATTATTAAATGAAAAAAATCACTTTCTGGAGAAATTCTATTCGTTAAATGAAAATCAGATTCGTCGACTTGACCAAGGACAATTCGATGATATCGAAAGATTTTATAACCAACGAGAAGATCTTTTAAAAATCTTAAAATACGTAGATGCGGAAATTAATAAATCGCATGTGGCCTACCGGCAAGAGACAATGGCCTTAGATCCGGCTCAAAAATCAAGTATCAGGGATTGTCTTCGAATAAAAGAGATGTACGTTAAAAAGATTCTCGAGCAAGACCTAATTGTTTTAGGTTTAATCGATGACGCAAAATCTCAAATCATTCGTGAACTGCAAGATATTAAAAAAGCTTCGCGTGCTTTGTCTGGATATAAGTCGAATACTATTTAAAGATTTTTCAATTCTTGGCCAGTCAAAACACTGACTGGCCTGTCTAAAAAAAACGGCCCAGTCCTTTATTAAATAAGAAGAAATTGCGATGGAGAGCGAGTAAGCCATGGCACTGACATTGCTTTGAGGTTACGTAGGAAAGTAGGCGGTCCGAACAATGACTGTTTGTGCCGGGTAGTTTCTAATTCGGAATTATCAAATTATTTAAAGTTCAGGAAGAGCTTTAATTTTTAAGGAGACAAGATGTCGCAGGTTTCAGTAGAAGTGGCCTTTGGTCAAGTTCAGCAATCTCTAAAGGCGAAGCAATATTACAGCGCTCTTCGTCAGCTTTTATCGGTTTCTCTGGTGTGTAGTAAGGACATCACCTTTTTGAGTTATCTTTCAGAAACACAGTTAGCTCTGAAAGATTTCAGTGGGCTAGTTAGAACTCAAGCAGAACTTGTTCGCCAGCGCGGCTCTGTTGATGATCAGTTTAATCTGATGCGCAGTTTTTATAAAATGAACAAACGCAATGAAGCCTTAGACATTGGACTGCAGCTTCAAAACCAGGAGCTTTCCGATTCGTTAGATCGAGAGCTGTCACATATGCTGACAAAAATTTATTTAGAAGAAAATGATTTTGAAGGTGCCGCAGAAGCTATTTTGAAAGCTAAGTTCTCTGAGTCAGATGATTTTTTGCTTTGGGCCCAAGGAGTCGTTTATTTAAATAACGACCAAAAGTTTCATGCCTTAGAATATTTTCGTCGGGCCGTCCAGATGAACGCCAAAAATGATCAGGCCTGGGTCAGCTTAGGTCTAATGCACAAAGAAATGGGAGACGAAGACCTTTTTCTAGCAAACATTGAAAAAGCCATTGATCTAAATCCTTACAATGCGGCTGCTTTAAAGCAATTTTCACTTTCTGCAGCAAAAAATAAAGAAAAGGAAAGAGCAGCCCTTGAGCGCCTGCGATTCTACCTGTCAGAGTTTTGTTTCGACGAAGATATCAGCCTGTGTCATATTCAAATGCTCAGTCAAATCAAGCAGTGGAGCTTAGCCAAACTTGAAATCGACAAGATGATGTTTCACCAACCGGGGAATGAAACTTTTCGAAATATTAAAAAGTCAATTTGTGCTGAACAGAATTTATGATATTCTGTTGTTGTGAGAATATTAGTTCAACCCGAATTTAAGTCGAAGATTAATAATCCATTGTTTGAAGTAAGGGCCTCTGATCTGTCAGAGTCCCTTCCCTTTCCATACGATGTCATTATCGGAGATCCTGAATTTTTCGTTAAGCACGATGCAAAAAGTAGAGTCGACGTGCAACGAATATTGATTAGTGACTTAGAATCTTTAAAATCTGATGAACTTATTGGTCTGCAAGCAAATTATATTTACAAAATTGAAAACATGGAAGAACTGCAGGACCAGCTGCAGTCTATTTATGACAAATTAATTCAAAAGAATAAAGCGCTGGTGGTTTCTAAAGAAATTCAGAGAAAAAGAAAAGAGTTAGAAGAGCTGAACGCTCAGCTTATTTCTGAAAGTGAGGTGCAATTTTCCTCACTTGAGAAATCTAACAGCGAAGAGATGCAAAAAAATTTAAATGAAAAAAGTTTGCTTTATTTTTTGGATTTTATTAGTTCTGAGTCGTTGAATGATGATTTTGTATCCCAGATTCTTAAATTAATCTGGAAAGAGCTTAAGAAGATGGGCTACGCCTATCAAATAGGTTTTTGCTTTCAAAATTTGAGTCAGTCCGTTTCATTAATATCTTACAACGGAATCCATGAAAAAAACGACACGCTGAAACTTAATATCGAGGATCAACTTAACTCAACACTTTTGGCGACAGCCATGGGTCGGCCAGTAGGTAAAATTCTGAGCTGGAAATTAAGTGAATTTTCACGCACGGGCTATTTTTTCGTAGAAACGATTGATCAGCAATTTTTAAGTCAGCAGGTCGAAGCCTATTTTAAAGAAAGACTAGTGACTTTAAGTTTGTACTTTGATCGCTGGCTGATTGAAAAAGAATATCATCTGCTCATCGAGCGGTGGGACCAAACCTTCCAGTCTTTTTCGGGACCGACCCATGTCATTGATGAAAATTATGTTATTCATCAATCAAATTATGTTAAAAAATCTGAGAAGGAAAAATTTTGCTATCAGGTTTTAGCCGGGCGAGATCAGCCCTGCGCAGAGTGTCCGATTCGCAATAAAATCACATCTGAATTTTTTCTGACGACGAATAAAAAAGTACGCGTAAGCCTATCCGAATTTATTCATCTGAAGAAAAAGTATTTTTTTATGCTCTATGAGGATCTGACTAACTTAGATTTACTGAAGTCAAAAATGATTCAGTCCGAAAAAATGGCCACCGTAGGCCGATTAGGAAATCATTTGTCCCACGAGCTGAATAATCCATTAACTGGACTTAAGCTTTACACACAATTCTTACTGAGCTCGGAAAAAGATGAGTCCTTATCTGCCTCTCTAAGATCGGATTTGGGTGAAATACTAAAGGCTACTGACCGCTGCGAAAAAATTATCAAAAATTTGTTACAGTTTAGTCAGCAGTCCGATATTGATTTAAAGCCAATTCTATTTGCCGAAGTTTTAGAGAGTACGGTGACACTTCTTAAGACGGCTCTACGTCCCCATCGCTTATTCATCGATCTTCGTAAAAATTTGATACTAGCCGACTTTACCGCGGTTCAGCAGGTGTTATTTAATATTTTAAAAAATTCTTGTCAGGCTATGGAAGATTCCGGGAGTATTAAAATTTTTGAAATAGAAAATTCATCCGAAGTCATTTTTTGTATTCAAGATTCGGGGCCAGGACTTTTGCGTAGCGTACAAAAAAACTTATTTTCGCCTTTTATGACAAGTAAAAAGGTCGGCGAGGGGACTGGCTTGGGGCTATATCTTTCCAAAAAACTGATGCAAAGAATGAATGCCGACATAAGAGTTAATGAAGAGTATAAAATTGGTTTACAGATTGATTTGGTTTTTAAAAAATGATGAAATTTTTAATTGCTGACGATGAAGTTTTAATTCGTAAATCATTAGCTCGCGCATTGACGGCAAAAGGCTATTTTTGCTTCGAAGCTGAAAATGGGGAACAGGCTCTTCATTTACTAGCAGCTGAAAAAGTTGATGCCGTCATTCTAGATCTTATAATGCCAATAAAAAGTGGCTACGATGTGATCAGCGAATGCCAGATACAAATTCCTATTTTTATTATTTCGGCCTTTAGCGGACCTGAGCTGAGTGCCGACTATCTGAAGTCTGATTTGCGCATTCAAATGTTTATAAAAAAGCCGTTTGATAATTTGTTTTTAACGGTCGATCAAATCTTGAATCATTTGAATTCGAGTCCCAAAGGTTCGCGATGAGAATTATCTCAGGAAAATTTAAAGGACGTGTCTTAGCTTCTTTTCAAGCAGACCATGTCCGACCCACAATGGATCGTGTCAAAGAAACTCTTTTTAATAAATGGATGCATGATGTTGAAGGGGCGCGAGTTCTAGATTTATTTTCGGGGACAGGAAGTTTGGGTTTAGAGGCTTTATCGCGTGGAGCCCAGCACGTTCAATTTGTTGAGAAAAATCTGAAGTCGATTCAAATTATTAAAAAGAATGTCGAACTTTTAAAAATTGAGCGCAGGGAGTTTAGCATTTCTCAAAAAGATGTTCTAACTTATCTTGAAAAGTATAATGAAGGGGCTTCCTTTAACCTAATTTTAATTGATCCGCCGTTTACTGAAAAAATGGCTCATGTGGTGATGGAAGCATTAGATAAAAGTAAGTGTTTTAATGAAGAGACGCTTATCGCCATCGAATCGCTGAAACAAGAGCGAATAGATCCTGAGTATCAGCAGCTTATTCGCTATGACTTCAAGGATTATGGCGACAAAATACTTTCTTTCTACCGGAAAAAAGTGCAGTCTTAAAAAATGTCAAAGATAGCCGTATACCCTGGTAGTTTTGATCCCGTAACGACGGGTCATTTAGATATTATTGAAAGAATTTCAAAAATATTTGATCACGTCATTGTGTTAGCTGCTGAATCGCCACAGAAAAATTATTTATTCTCGGTTGAAGAGCGTGCGGACTTTCTAAGAAAAGCACTCGTGCATTTTGGTAATGTTGAGGTCGATTTATTTTCAGGCTTGACCGTAGACTACATGAAAAAAAAGAAAGCTCATGTGATAGTTCGTGGTCTGAGGGCCGTAGCGGATTTTGAATATGAAGGAACTTTAGCAAATATGAATTACCGTTTAGCACCGGAAATTGAAACCTTTATGATTTTTTCGCGACCTGAATATTATTTTATATCCTCGCGCGCGGTCAAAGAAGTGGGGCGGCATCACGGAAACTTAAAAGGATTAGTTCCTGATTTTATCATTCCGGAAATTATTAAAAAATTAAGGAGCTAACATGCTATCGTTGCGAGCGCAGAAACTAAAGACATCTCCGACGCTATTTTTAGTCGCTAAGGCCAAAGAACTTCAGTCAAAAGGACACGACGTGATTTCGCTAACAGTCGGCGAGCCTGATTGGCCCACATATCCCATGGCTGCTGAAGCTGGAATTAACGCAATTAGGAATGGCGTTACCAAATACACAGCGGCGCAGGGAACTCTGGAGCTGCGACAAGCAATCATTCAACGCACTAAAGAAGATCTACAGCAGGATTACACGGTCCAAGAAGTTGCCGTTACCTCGGGGGCTAAATTCGCTATTTTTGCAGCTTTGCAAGTCTTGTGTGATCCGCAAGATGAAGTCATCATTCATTCCCCGTACTGGGTAAGTTATCCAACAATGGCAGAATTGGCCGATGCCGTTCCTAGAATTGTTACTTGTCTTGAAAAAGATGGTTTTAAAATTACTGCGGATGCTTTAGCGAAAAATATAAATTCAAAAACCAAAGTTTTCCTTTTCTGTTCTCCGTCAAACCCAACGGGTTTCATTTATACAAAAGACGAACTGCAAAAAATCGCGGCCGTTTTAGTACAGCATCCTAGAATTCATATTATTACTGATGATATGTATTACCGCTTAATGTTCGACGGATCAAAACGGGCTCCGCATATTCTGGACGTAGCTCCGGAACTTAAAAGTCGCACGGTCGTAATCAACGGAGCTTCAAAGGCCTATTCGATGACGGGTTGGCGCATTGGCTGGGCAATGGGCCCACAAAAAATTATTCAAGCTTTAGGAGACTACGCTTCACAATCAACCGGTGCTCCTTCAAGTATTTCGCAGGCGGCTGTTATTCCGGCATTACTACAGGCAGAAGAAAATATTAAGGCCACAAACATCACTTTAAAAAATAGGCTGCATGCAGCTCTTGAAGCGTTTTCCGCAATCAAAGAATTTAAAGTATTTCAGCCCCAAGGGGCATTTTATTTGTGGGTCGATGTGACCGGTGCGCTTGGAAAAAAGCATCAGGGACAAATGATTAATTCCTCACAAGATCTGGGCAAAATACTTTTAGAGAAATTTTTTGTCGCTACTGTGCCGGGCGAAGAATTTGGAAATCCGGGTTATTTACGCCTTAGCTTCGCTATTGAAACCGCGCGTCTTTTGCAAGCGGTAGATCGCATGAAAAAATTGGTCTCTGAGTTAACGAGTTAGTTTTTTTGAGTCGCTATTTTTTTAAATTCGAATGGCTTAATGGCTTTTCCATTTTGAAAAACCACATTTTTACTTTGATCACCTAAAAAAGTTTGCGGAACTTGCGTTGAATTTTTCGAAATAGAGTCATTAAATTGCTGTTTAATAGCTTCCATGCTGGTCAAATCGGGCTTTGCGGATTCAAAAGCAGTTGCAGAAACCATCTGATTCATCTTTTTTAATTGCTGACCAAATTCTGCAATTTCAGTTTGATGAGCCGTCATTTGAGGTCCTGCCATCGAGAATGATGCCGGGGATTGTAAGTCGTTATTTGAGGGCTTACCTTCCGAACTTATGTCTTGGATCCAAGCCGGTAGATTTTCTTCTGAGAATTGTAGTTTTTCTTTATTCATTTTTACAATCATATCAATTTCTGCCAAGTTCAGATCAACCTTCTGACTGATTTGATCGCTTGTAAAACCCTGATTCGCTAATTTTGCAGCCTGAACATATTTACTTGTTTTTTGGCGCTCAACGATTTCGGCATGGGGAACTTGGTCATAAAATATTTTTGAAACATCTAGTGCCTTGGATAGAACGCTTTCAATCTGCTCGATCTTTTCATCGGACTGCATCAGTTTACTTTGCACATCCGCAGATTTCTGTTCGATAAGATGAACCCACCGGCGCACTTGCTCGTCGGATTTATCGGAAAGATCTTGCAGAATTGAAATTTTATTTTGTAAGAGTTGTAAACCTTTTGTTAGTCGTTGATCTTCGTGATGTTCCTTAGATCGGATAAACCAATTGAAGACAATGAAAGTGATCAGCAGTAAATTTACTAAAGTTAGAGTCAGTAGCCAAAAGTTCACAGGATATCCCCCTAAATCCTATTCTATTGTACAATTCAAACACATCACAATAGCTGGGATTAATCCTTTTGAATAACCAGACTTAGGCCCTCTTTACCAAGAGCCCGATTGTGCCTTAACCTATTAAAGTAGAG
>JAYTHR010000399.1:0-3705 GCA_043732425.1 Bdellovibrionales bacterium | reverse complement strand
GGCCGTTTTTTTCCAAGGCACGAAGCTGGTTCCGAATTCGATCCAGCGTCGCATCTACAAGCGCTTGATTCACCGATTCTTGAATTTGTAAATCATCTAACAAAATACGGCTGACCATTTCCGTTAAACCGGATAGGACGCGCTCTTTTATTCGAGGAAATGTTTTAATTAGAGTAGCTAGATCTGGCACTTCTAAACCTTCAACTAAAACTTTGATCGAATGATCATCCCACATTTCGACAAAGGCTAATGAAACATAATGTGATCGAACCATTTCAAAGGCGCTTGGATTCACCTTGCCTAATTTAGAGATAATTTTAATTTCATCGCGAGTTTTAATTGATTTTAACAGCTCGATAGCCCCTTGAACCATTCCGAATTCATTTTCAACTTTTTTAAAGGTTTGATGAACCGACTCATTGGCAATTTGCAGTTCTTCCCAAGTCACTTTTTCTTTTTTGAAGGTATTTTCAATCATTTCGACTTTCGTGTCTTCGCTCAGACCCGCCATGTAAGACCTTTGGTATTCCTCAGGTAAATGAAGTACCGCAACCAATTGCTCTTCCGGTTTAGAATATTTCAACGCATTCGTGATCTTAGAGCTCGTTAATCGACGTAAATACTGAAACGGTTTCTTGTCTTGATAATCACTTAGAACACCGATGGTCGCTAGCGACCAAAAGCAGCTCTCGAGGACTTTTAACTTATCTTCGCCCGAAAGGTTTTGATAACTAATAAATGATTTTTGAATTTCTTTTCTTTGACCATCCGGAATATCGAGCTGAAAAAAGACTTCCGGAATTTTATAAACATTTTCATTGCGTCCTTCGATCGCAAAAGAAGAATCCAACAGGGCGGCGACTTTTTGGCCCCCATCTTCGTAAGTAATTAAGGTGGTAATCGCCGAAGTTTGATCTGGGAAATTTTTCAAAGCGGTTGCAATCCTTTTTTGAATCGCTAACTTATTAGCTTCAAACTCGAACTGCAGCCTTTTAATTTTTGCATCTTCCGATTCTTGCGACGCTAATTTTTTCTTTTCTTCATCACGCTCGCGAGCATTTTCCATTTCTAATTTTTTAATATTCAAGCGATTTTTTAATTCAGCGTTCCGAACTTTAGATTTGAAAACTTGATACACACACAAACCGCACAGTGCGAGCAACGCAAACATGATGACGATTAAAGGCCACTGTAACTTTTCAAGTTTCTCAAAAACAGATTGCGTCGAAACCGGTTTAGGACTCACAGCCACGATACCGATTTCTGCAGTCGAAGTGGCTCCGAATTCTTGTTTCATTCGGCTACTCAACCAAGCTTTCAATTTATCTTGGTAGTCTTTATCAAATTCTCGGGTAAGACCGACCGAAACACCCGCACTGCGAATCCGGTAGTTTTTTAAATCATTTAAATAATTATATTCCTCTGATTTTTTTCTGCCGTCTTGGTCGAGTTCTTTTTCGTACATATTCATGATTGTGTTCGCGCTGACGTAACCGGGCAACGAAGGTAGAAACTGAGACTCGCTATCATCCATTCTTTGCGCCGCAGAAGGCTTTACTTTTTCTTCACGAACCATATCTAAATTTACCGTGACGTTAAAATCTTCAGGGCTCAGACGTGTTTCAAGAGCTTTACGAAATTTTTTTGAAACAACGGCTTCAAGTCTAGATTTCATTTCAAAGATATCAGCCGTTTTTGATTCTAATGCAAATCCGAAGAGGGGGAAAACCAGAAATAAAAAACCCATGATTTTATTATTTACTTTCATTAACCTTCTCCTTTAAAAACTTACGAATCTTAACGATTTTTTTTAGCAACGCTTCATTCGTAGGATCAATCTCGACTGCTTTTTCGTAAGCAGCCAAAGACTTTTTATAATCTTTTTTAAGCATTAAAATATGGCCGCGCATGGCGTAAGCCCAAGGATTTAAACCTTCTAATTGGACCGATCTTTCCACTTCCAGATCAGCCCGGTCGAAATCACCCTGATTAATCAGATCCTGCGCATTCACTAAATATTGCACTACTAGTTTGGAATTATCAGACTTAGGTTTTGATGGATCTAATTTAATGCGAACAACGGTGTCGAAAGTTCCTAAAACGCCAGTCGGAACCAATACTTCTTTAGACTCAAAACCTTTATTCTCGGCCACCACGCGAACGAATTGGCGGCTGGACGGAAGAACATGCACCATCGCATTGACCTGTTCAACGTCGATTTCTAAAGGGGCTTTACCGATAAACTTTTTATCCTCAGACTGGGGGGCCGTTAAATAAATTTGCGCCCCTTCCGGATTGCTCTGAATTTTTATCTTCTGAGTGCTGCAGGCACTAAAGACAGCTAGGAAAAAAAAGAAGAAAATAATTTGCATCATTTCTTTAAAATCCTTACAACGACGCGACGATTTTGCGATCGCATTTCGGCTTGATCGTTTGACACTAAAGGCTTGGTATCACCCCAACCAATCGCCGTTAACCGGTTGGATGCAAACCCGAATTCTTCGAAAACGTGTAAAACGCTGCAGGCCCGCACGCTAGATAGTTCCCAATTCGATGCGAAAAACCCACCATTTATTTTGACGTTATCTGTGTGACCTTCAATAACGATATTGAAAGATTCCGCTTGAGCCTTTACGACCGGTATGACTTTATCCAGAAGATCCTTAGCTACCGTTCTTAAAGTAGCCGATCCCGAATCAAAAAATAATGCGCCACGAAAGGTGACTTGGATTCCCTCTGCCGTTTGTTCGAAAAAAACTTGATCCGAAACACCGGCATCCGCCGTCGCTTTTTTCAACTGCGTGGTTAATTCAGAAAATGGAATTTTATACTCGCCACCGAAAACTTGACTGGCGGATTGCTTCACTTTTTCTAACTTCGCCGGATCAATCTTCGAGAATGATAGAAGCAAGATAAAGAATCCAAGCAGCAGCGTGACCATATCAGCGTAGGACACGAGCCAAAGGTGCTCTCCGTCATCGTGAACTTCGGGTTCGTGCCGATTTAATTTTTTAGCGCCCATAGTGACTCCTGAAATAACTTTTCATTTTAAGCCGCAGTGTTCATTTGATCGTTAGAATTTTTCACAAACGATCCCGGTCTTTCTGAAGGTAATAAATAACTCTTTAATTTTTCTTCAACAAACAACGGATGATCCTTTTTATTGATGAGTTCAACCCCCTCAACAATGATCATACGAACGATGTCTTCTTTTTTATTTAGGCGGGAGATATTCTCACCTAATGGAATTAAAATAAGATTCGAAAGCGCTACTCCGTACAACGTAGCAACCAGGGCGATACCCATCGTGGGTCCAATTTTTTCAAAAACATTTTCACCGCCGATACTTTGCATCAGTCCGATCATTCCTAAAGTTGTGCCCATCAAACCAAATGCCGGCGGAAAGCGCGCAATCGTTTTAAAAATAGACGATTCCTCCTCGTATCTTTTATAGTGAGTTAAGGCGCGCACTTCCATGATATTACGAACCTGTTCGGAATTGAGTCCGCCCTTAACCAACATCTCGATAGCGTCAGCTAAAAATGGCGTTTTAATTCCGGGAAGGCTTGCTTTCAAATGGCCAGGATTTTTTCGATAACCGTCCGCCAGTTGAACGATTTCATTAATCACAAATGCGGGCTTTGATACTTTTCCTAAGATCACTTTTTGGAAAAAAGCTTTAATTAATTTCCAAAAATCGGGTAA
>JAYTHR010000398.1:0-1014 GCA_043732425.1 Bdellovibrionales bacterium | reverse complement strand
ACATTATGGATAGAAATTTGAAGTTAAAAATCTGGAAATGAATAACTGACTTTACTGATTAAATTAAGAAAAGTTTAGTATTTCAGAACAAAATGGGTATTATGCAACAGAACATTCAAATCAATATTCGTTAATATTAAATCATTTTTTCATTTCCTTTTCATTTTATATGACTTTATTATTTGACTTTCAATATTCTTTTATTATCCATGATGTCGTTTATTAATATATTTTATGTTGCCTGCCGGCTTCCGGGGCCTTCGGAAAGGTTGTTGCGGGACGCATTTTGGGTGGCGGGGGGTGGGTGGGGGAATTCGGGGAATTCGGGGAATTCGCGATTTCGCGGATTTCCGGGAATTCGGGGATTTCCGGGAATTCGGGGAATTCGGGAAATTCGGGAATTTCGGGTTTTTCGGGTTTTCGGGGTTTTCGGGGAATTCGGGGAATTCGGGGTTTTCGGGGGGGTGGTTTTTGGGTGGTTTCGGGGCACCCGATTCCGTGGGGGGGAGTGGGGGATTGGGGGAGTTGGGGAGTGGCGGGAATGGGCCATTTCGGGGTCTCCGGGGGGTGATTTCGGGCCAATAACGGGTGATTTCCCGGGCGAAACTGCGATACTGGGGGTTTCGGGGGGTGTTTTTCGGGGAATTCGGGCTCCGGGGGGTGTTTTTCGGGGTTTTGGGGGGGTCCCGTGGGGGGGGTCTCCGGGGGGCCTCCCGGGCGCCGGGGGGGCATTTCGGGAAACCGCTTAGCGAAGATTGCCTTTTTTCTTTACCGCCAATTAGACCAATTACTCTAATTATTAGTAAGCCGGAAATCCGCGGATTCTCCCGTGTGCGCTCCCGGGGGTGTTTCCGGGGTGTTTCCGGGGGTGTTTCCGGGGGTGTTTTCTCGGAATTAAGGCCAAATTGTCACTTTTTTATGCACATTTTCTCAAAAAACTTGGTGGGTTTTTACAGCTCGGGTGCGAAACTACCCGCAAGCGACCAAAAAAGCTAATTATTTGCTAATTCGGGG
>JAYTHR010000397.1:0-1015 GCA_043732425.1 Bdellovibrionales bacterium | reverse complement strand
AAGTCGGTCTTGTATTTCTCGTCTGAAACAGACGTGATCTTAACCGTTGTCGCATCGGCTTGCTGCAAAATAGATTCGGCTAAAGCTAACGCCGAGTAAACGCGCGCTAACCCTGCAATGGCGCGCTCGATGGCCTCGTCACCAAACTCAGCGGTGCTGCGGTAATGAACCGACAACATCATCCATTTGTAAATTTCCGGATGCTGCTGACTTAAAAATTCGCGCAAAGAAATAACATTTCCTAAGGACTTCGACATTTTAGTCCCAGAAAAATGAATTAAGTTCCAGTGCATCCAATATTTCGCAAACTCACCGGCGCCGCACCCTTCACTTTGGGCAATTTCATTTTCATGATGAGGGAACAAAAGATCTAGGCCACCGCCATGAATATCAATTTGCGGACCGAATAAATCTTTTGCCATAGCCGAACATTCAATATGCCAGCCCGGTCGACCAGGCCCCCACGGAGAAGGCCAGCTAATTTCTTCGGGTTTAGCCGCTTTCCATAAAGCAAAATCTAAAGGATTTTTCTTTTTCTCATCCACTTCGATACGTACGCCTGATTGCATGTCTTCTGGTTTTCGTCCCGAAAGTTTTCCGTACTCAGCAAATTCACTGATCGAAAAATTAACATCGTTAGCTATCGGCGAAACGGCCGCCGTGTAGGCTTTCTTTTTTTCGATCAGTTCGCTGATCATTTTAATAATTCCCGACATGTGCTCGGTCACCTTAGGATTATGATCATGATCTCGTAATTCTAAGGCGTGAAAATCTTTTTGGTATTCCTGAATATAAAGTTGTGAGATTTCTGCCGGCGTTTTATTTTCTTTTAAAGCCCGCTGTATAATTTTATCATCAACATCCGTGTAATTTAAAGCGTAGCTAACTTTAAATCCTAAATGCTCTAGCCAATTTCTGACGAAATTAAAAAATACCGGACCACGAAAATTTCCAACGTGAAGAAAATCATAAACCGTTGGCCCACAAACATAGATAGTCACCAGGCCCGGTTGAA
>JAYTHR010000396.1:0-1016 GCA_043732425.1 Bdellovibrionales bacterium | reverse complement strand
AAAATGAAACAGCAAGCATCGACCAAGAAGTGAATCGTTTGCCAGCTATGGCCGGTCGAAGTTCGCTTTACCCCGATCGCTCGAAAACACCAGGCGTTGTACGCCGGCAAACTTCCGCGAAGGACGTTTGTACGCCAGGATTTACGGCCTCGATTCGAAAAGTTTCCTCAAGCTTAAGAAATGAAGTCTTTGTCAGTTATTTTGGATCTGTGCCTGCGGATCCTCTGGCCTACGAGATTGATCATTTTATTTCACTAGAACTGGGCGGCAGCAATGATATTCGTAACTTGTGGCCTGAGCCCTACGCGCCACTTCCAGGTGCAAGACAAAAAGATGTGGTAGAGACTTTCTTAAAGCATGAGATTTGTAAAAACAGTCTGACACTAGCTCAAGCTCAACACATCATTTCAATTGATTGGTATGCATGTTACTTGTCGATTCAAAACAAATCCGCCTGCGCGATTCCTAAAATAAAGCCGGTATTTTTAACGATCACAGAATAAGAAAGTGAATTCCATGCTTAAAGATATTTTGCTGTTTGGCCTTTTACTGGGACTCGTCGGCTGTGGTACGGCCCCGACGGTCAACTCATCTTCCGGTAGCTCCGAACATCAAAAAAAAGCGACGGCTAGAACAACTCCGACACTCAAAGTAAATGATGAAATAGATTACGCATCTATTCAGCGCTTGTTGGGACTAGATCATGACGTCAGAAAATTAGGTTATTCGGAAAAAAAATTTAACACCTGCGAAGTGGGATTTGGATATTCGAAAACCGACAACTGTCGACAGCAAGTTTTCCTGGTCGCTAATTTTCGTGTGTTATGCCGCGATTCCGAGGGAACAGTTTCCACAATTTTGACCGAGGATGATTTACGTCCAGTGTCTCGTGAAGACATTCATTGGTTTTTAAAAAATGCGGATGGCCTGGTAAGAACTGATGGGGATGGCTACGGGCAAATCATTTTAGCTTCGACAATCTCTCAAAAAAATCAACGGTTGCGACTTTCTAATGG
>JAYTHR010000395.1:0-3734 GCA_043732425.1 Bdellovibrionales bacterium | reverse complement strand
AGTAAGTGGCCTGTTATCAGTATTTATCCATTGTACGAACAGTTGCAAACATCAAGGTAAGCAAACCGGACTGTATAAAAGACTAGTTCAATTGCGTGAAGTAGATAGCAAGACTTGTGATCGCACATAAAAGCATTCTACTATATGAAACAATAATCTATTTCGAGAGGAACACCAGTATGATATCTACCGCATATCAATTCATAAAAATTTTTGCGATTTCCTTATTTATATTTTCAGCAAATGCCAGAGCAGTAGATTTGTTTGGATATTTTGAATTCGATTACGGGCAAAAAATAAAAGATGGTCTTACCGGATCGTCATCCCAAAGTGGTGATTTTGATACGGCTTATTTGAGCATTATGTTGCAACACGAAATTGAAATTTATAAATTTTTTTCCGAGGTCGAGCTGCAACATGGAGCTGAATTTACGGGGGACAAAGGCGGCGCAACGAGCTCTACCCCAAACGCAGCCGTTGTAGTCGAACGCGCGTACGCAGAGATGCACTTCCACCCAAAATTTAACTTAGTTTTAGGTAAATCACTAAGTCCAACTTTATGGAAAGCCAATCATTATCCCAATGTCGTTAAAACGGCCACTGAACCTATGATGGTTAAAAAAGAAGTTATTAACGGCGGATACATTGGCCCAATGATTTACGGCAATTTAGGTGCAGGTTTTTCGTATAACATTTGGTCTAATCGAAGTTCGAATAATTCGTCACTAAAGGCCAATAATAATGCCTTTTCGAAATTTGCAAGAATTGCTTATGATATTCCCTTCACCGATGGCTCTGCATCGATTTCTTATATGGCTGGAAATGTCGAAGATGAAGTGTCGCCAACGGGGCCTAAAGCAAGGCGTAACCCCATGTCAGTTGATCTGAGTGTAAATTACGGGAAATTTTTAATTTGGTTTGAATCGGCAAAGAGCGATGGAGATAATGGTGCGCAAGGTTCCTATGCTGTTGCTTCGTTTGCCTTTGATATCAATAAATCGGAGGAACTATCACCCTATTTTTTATTCGATCAATTTAAAGAGTCAGCATTGACTTCGGCGTTCGTGAATTACGGTTTTGGACTCAACTATAAACCTATACCCAACTTAGTCCATAAGCTAGAATACTATCAGCAAAAAAATGATGCCTCACTTTCAGCAGATGGATTTGCAAATGGTGATCAAATACTAAAATACCAGCTCGTTTATTTTTACAATTGATTGATTGAGTTAAACATAATAGGAATGGAATAAATATATGAAACTAATAATACTATTTTTAAGTGCTTTAACCATAACGTTTTCAGCGTCAGCAATTCAATACGTAAAGTCTACCGGAAAAATTAATGCCGACGAATTTGATAAATGCTCAAATAAAATTTATCGCAAATCGGCTCAAGATGAGTTGTCTCCGGAACATCGCAGACAAGCCATTAAAGATGTACTAGTAGGAAAATCTATCAATGATTTGGGTGCAGTAAAAAAATATCTTGCGGAGCATGCTGAAGCTTGCACCTATGGTGGCGATCAAGAAGCATTTTAATCCTAATCGAACACGAGCTAAACCTATGTCTGGCTAACTAAGTATTACTTACTAAACAATTAAGTTTGAAAACAAATCGCCGAAGAGTAGTAAAAAGGTTTTGATGAGGGAAAAATGCGCTTAAGTCTCAAGTTTAAATTAATTGGAGCCTTTCTCCTCATTGTGAGCTGCTTACCAATTATTGGCGGAATAGGACTTTATTTTTCCAAGCAGACTTCAAAAAAGTATGCTCGTATCGTTCAAATGAATGTTTCAGGCGCCGAAACTTTTGAAGCTCTTAGGCAAAGTTTAAAAGATTTGGTTCAGTATACAATTTGGCAGGCACTACCAGAGAATACAAAAGTTGAATTTGAAAAAGCCACAGAAAAAATTCAAATGGCGAAAAAAATATTTGAGAATGGAAGTTCGCAACTGCTTGATGACTCTGCAACTTTACAGGATAAAGCGGAAGTTGATGTACTCTCAAAAAAGTGGAGCTCTTTAGTACTGCTTTCTGAAAAAGTTTCAAAACTAGCTGCTGAAAATGACCCAAAAAATTCCTTTGAAATGCTTAAAATCCTAAGAACATCATTCAATTCGGCAGCAGAAGACTACTCCGATAATTTATCAATTTTAGCAGAATCGCGGAACAAGCGCATTGATGGTTATGTAGCTGATACAGAGAATTTAAATCGTACCGGCTTTTGGATAAATTTAGGCATCGTGATTTCTGGTTTTTTATTAGCTCTGGCCTTGGGAATTCAGTTTGCGAGTTCGCTGGCAAAAAATTTAAATACTGTTGCTGGTAAATTATCTGCCGAAGCTGATGAAATGAATCTGCACTCGGAGCAAATTTCGGAGAGCAGTTCCAACGTTTCAGGCATGGTCTCTAATTCGGCGGCTTCTTTGGTGCAAATATCTGGTACGTTCGATGAAATAACTAATGTCTTTAAGCGTAGTTCCAAAAATGCAGAGCAAGCCGTTGCTTTGGCAGAAGCAAGTGCAACCTCCGCCCAAGTCGGAGAATCAAATATGATCGGTTTATTTCAATCCATGAAAGAAATTTCAACTAGTTCTAATAAAATCTCATCTATTGTCTCTTTAATTGACGGTATTTCGTTTCAAACAAATTTATTAGCATTAAATGCGGCGGTCGAAGCGGCTCGAGCCGGTGAAAATGGAAAAGGCTTTGCCGTAGTCGCGGATGCCGTCAGATCTTTAGCACAAAAAAGTGCCGGCGCAGTAAAAGATATTGAAGTCATAATCAATGAAATAATGGAGAAAATTTCGCTGGGGACCTTGCAAGTGGATAAAAGTGGCGTCGCCATAAAAAATATTTTGCAGTCGGTAGAAAAAGTATCGAAAATTAGTGTAGATATCTCATCAGAAATCAAACAACAGGTTCTTGGAATTGATCAAGTTAACAGTGCGCTGAAAGTTATTGATGGATCAACCCAAAATACAGCCCGATCGGCCCATGAAATGACTAACTCTGCTAATTTGATGTCGAAGCAAGCGGTTGAACTTAACGACCAATCGAACCTACTTCGCCTGATCATTGCTGGTGAAAATAGATATAAAAAAGTTAGATAATTTTTATTCAGCACTTGCGTTGCAAGTATTGCTATCATCAAAGTCTTGATAAATCCATTACGGTAGGGATCTCATTTATTAATACCTTGCAGAGAAAATCGCGCATCTGCATCCCGATTACTAAAATCTCTTAAAAGCACTGTTGAGAAGAATAAACAAAAAGATTTTAGTTTTATTCTGAGGCCTGCGCGCCTTAATTGCAGTTGATTTTACAATTTCACAGCTTGAAAAATATTACTTCGTTTTATTAAAATCACTTCTTGATGGACTAAACTCTAATTACCAAGTTTCGTCTACCTGAAATATTGACTTAAAATTTACCCTTAAGCCAACATTTCACGCATTGATCATGATAACTGCGGCCATCTGAAGTTATCATGATCAATGTGTGAAATCTTAAAACTTCAAAAAACTTGCATCAAAAGTTTTATTTACGTAAGTATAAAACTCAGTTCAGATTTCATCACGGAGAGGTGGCAGAGTGGCTGATCGCGCACGCTTGGAAAGCGTGTTCAGGTTAATCCCTGACGCGGGTTCAAATCCCGCTCTCTCCGCCAATTTTTTCTTTCCGGAAATTAATCAGAATAAAAAATTGTCAGTCGCATTAAGTACTTAACAAC
>JAYTHR010000394.1:0-1022 GCA_043732425.1 Bdellovibrionales bacterium | reverse complement strand
GCCAAGACATTTTCTTGGCCTACTGTTTAATTTTTTGTTCATGGTGGTAATCTCTCGTGATTTTACTTTTCGAAAGTCTGTTTTTTTCTTTGGAAAATATTGTCGAATGAGTCCATTCGTATTTTCGTTTGTCCCACGCTCGAAAGATGAATACGGATGAGTGAAGTAAATTTTAACTCTCAAACGCTTCTCAGTCTTTTTATGGCTTGCGAACTCCTTCCCGTTGTCATTTGTGATCGTCGACAATATCGTTTTAAGTGGACGCATTATTTTCAGTGTCGCTTGGTGAACTTCTTTTGCTGATTTGGTATTAACTTTCACAGCAAATGACATCCTTGATTTTCTATCGACGAACGTCAGAAGTGCACCCTTGTGGTTTGTACCAATCACCAAATCTCGTTCTAAATCGCCAATCCTTTTTCGCTTTTTTACCTTTCGACTTCGCTTCTCGATACTTCTCCGACCCTTGATTTCTCCTCGACGATCGTGCTTTCCATACCTTTTCCGGCGTTGAATGTGGGACCACCGAAGATGAGTCCACAGATCGCCGCCGCTGGCCTTATCTTCTCCGATAAATTGATAAATCCTTTCGTGGCTTATACACTCACCACCTTCTCTTTTTAGACGACCTGTGATCTGTTCAGGGCTCCAATCCTGTCGAATCCTCGCCGCTATAAAGGCCCTCAATTCACTTGTCATCTTTATAGCTTTGACGGCTTCTCGCCAACGCTCACTAGCTTTTCGTTGCGCTTGCTTTGGTCGATAGCCCCTGTTGCCACGATTGCGATTAAGTTCACGGCTGATCGTTGACTTGTGAACTTTAAGTCTTTTAGCGATCTTCTCGATCGAAACTCCGGTATCCCGCTGCGCTTTTATGTAATAACGGTCTTCTTGGGTGAGGTGACTGCTCATTGCAACTCCTTCATCTCTGTAGTTGAAGAAGTTGCTATTTCGACGGTCACTCGTCTACTTTTTAACTCTTTAACTCACAGGGGAAGTTGCGTTTGTGAGTTGAATCCAGG